>CALMZT010000640.1 GCA_937870805.1 uncultured Chloroflexota bacterium | reverse complement strand
CGCCGCCGCGTGGATGGCCAAGGGTGACCTGGCCATCGCCCGCGCCGACTGTGCCACCGCCGCCGGGCTGTATCGCCGGGCTGCGGAGGCGCTTCAGGACTTCAACTTCTAGGAAGGAGGTGACCGCATGCGCAAGCTCACTCCGATGACCGTTCTCACGGCCCTCTTCGTCGCCGCCTCGTTCGCCGCCAAGCTCAAGGCCAGCACCCTTGGCTTTCACACCGGCAACTAGCCGTAACTCCACGGTGAGCAGCGCCGTTGACGAGGTATGGAACTGCTGCTGACGGTGCTGCTCGCCTTGATGATCCCCGGGTTGCTGACGTACCTCGTGCCCGAGCGCAGCGGCGAGACCGCGCGCGACTAGCGCAGCTCGCAGGTCTGCGGATCTCCTTCGCAGCAGCCGAGTTTGAACCGGCACCGCGGGCATTGCCAGGTGCCGTGGCGCCACTCCATCGCGGCGCTGCAGCGCAGACACCTCTCGGTTGCGAGTGCAGTCCGCTCCTCCTTCGTCATCTCCCGAGCGTAGAGGCAGGTCCGGACGTGCTGTAAGAACGAAAGACGGGCGCCCGCATGGGGCGCCCGGGAGTCGTGTCCTAGAAGAGCCAGACGAGCAGCAGGATCACGACGATGAGCGTGAGCAGTCCTCCACCGATGTACATTCGGGCCTCCTGTATGCAGATGACGCTCGTACAACGGCCGGGCGCGGGGAGGGGTTACGGGAGCCTCGGTACGATGGGCCGGCCCTGGCGCCGTGGCCGAGTGGTTAGGCAGAGGCCTGCAAAGCCTCGCACACCAGTTCGATTCTGGTCGGCGCCTTTAACGGGCTCGCGCCCGTCCGCACCGATCAGTCGGTACTGCGCCATCCGCGGCGACGTTAGCGCGTCACGGCCTCGCTCGACCCCCGGGCGGCGGTAGAGGAGGTCGGGCAGAGCCAGTAGCGGACGTCGCCGCGCATGGCGCCGCGGGAGCACGATTCGCGGGTGAGGTCGGGGTAGCCCGTCAGCGCGCCGGAACGGCATTCGACCCAACGGCTGTTCGCGGGCGCGGTGGCGACGAGCGCGGTGCAGGAGCCGAGCAGGCCGGTGCGCTCGAGAACGCCTTGACTGTGGAGGAAGGCGGTGCCGGAAACCGTCAGCGCTGCGGCGAGGCCATACCGGAACATTGGGGTGACTCCGATCTGCCGCAGGCAGGGGGTTTCGACGGAGTCTGCCCGCGAAGTCGCGTACGCGCCATCACCCGACGGAGCGTCCCCCGACCGAGCGTCACCCGTTCGAGCCGCGCTCCAGTCGCTCCCGCCACGCCGCTCCGGCGGCGCGTCCTTCGGGCGTTGCGAGGAAGTGCTCGAGCGGGACGTGCAGGAACGTGCCCTCTGCCTCGGCCAGCAGCTCGTCCCCGTCCCGGAGCGCGCCGGAGATCTCGATCTTGCGGCCGCGATCGGCGTCGACGCGCGCGGCGCGCGCTACGTGGTGCGTGACCCCGAAAGCGCCAAAGAGTGTATCGACGAGAACCTGATTTTGAGGCGAATTGCAGCGCATGTCATTGAGGATACAGGCGGATTTTTCATTGGTTTGCCAGAGGATGACCCATCTTTTGAAACGCGCTGGCTCAAGGGCTGTGACAACGCGGGCATCCCTTACACCAGGCTGACGCCCGCACAGGCACTGAAGCGTGAGCGCGTGTTAAATCCCAAGCTAAACAAAGTTTATGAAGTGCCAGATGCGACGTGTGATTCGTTCGATCTCGGTCATGCGCTGCAAAAGGGTTCAGAAGCGGCAGGCGCACGTTTCCTCACCTATCATCGCGGTGAGGAGTTTTATCGAGAGGGGAGTCGCATCGTCGGCGCGCAGCTGCTCAATCTGCGCAGCAACGAAAGCGTCGATGTGACGTGTCAGGTCGTCGTCATCGCGGCGGGTCCCTGGAGCGAACAGTTAGGGCGCAAGGCGGGCATGTCGTTCAAGATGACGCTGAGTCGCGGCGCGAATCTGGCGATGAATGTGCGCTGGGTAAACACCGTCATCAACCGTCTGCGAATGCCCGGCGATGGCGATATTTTTGTGCCTGTGGGGACGGTGAGCGTGATTGGCACAACGTCGGTCAAGACGCTCGACCCCGGCGACACGCGCGTCGAGTCGTGGGAAGTCAAACGCATTCTGGAAAATATTGAGCCTGTCGTGCCGGGCATCAGCCGCGCACGGATTTTGCGGGCATGGGGTGGCGTGCGCCCGTTATATGACCCCGGCGGCGGCGATCAACGCGAGGCGGCTCGCACCTTTCAGGTGCTTGATGGCGCTTACGATGGTATCGACGGCGTGCTGGCGGTCATCGGCGGCAAGCTGACGACTTTCCGCATGATGGCAGAGCGCACGGTCAATCTCGTGTGTAAAAAATTGGGCGTCGAGCGTCCTTGTACGACAGCAACGACGATGCTGCCCCCCGTACATGACTTAGGCGTTACGCATTTCCATCATCTGCGCGGGCGACTCGATGAGCTAGAACATGGCAAAATGCCCGGCGCGCTCATTTGTGAGTGCGAACTCGTTACTGCGTCTCAGATTGAGGAAATGCTCAAAGAGGGCGATGTCGTGTCGCTGAACGACCTGCGCCGCGATCTGCGCCTGGGCATGGGTCCATGTCAGGGCGGCTTCTGTTCGTATCGGGCGGCGGCGCTGCGTCACGAGATGTTGCAGGATACGCCGCAGCATACGAATGACCTGCTGACAGAATTTGTCGAACGACGCTTCGGCGGCGTGAAGCCTCTGCTATGGGGACACAATCTACGTCAAGCGCTGCTGGCAGAACACATCTACGGGCGTATTTTGGGGCTGACGTCGCAGCCCAGTGTGATTAACCCCTATCCCCCTTTCCCCCTTTCCCCGCCAGCGGAGAAAGGGAGAGAAACGCACACGCCACCTAGAAAAACTGCTGATGGGCAGAAGAAAATTGTGGTGGTCGGTGCGGGACTGGCGGGGTTGACGGCGGCGCTAGTGGCGTTGGAGGCGGGCGCGCGTGTAGAGGTCGTGGCGAATGGGCAGGGGGCGCTGATTTTGCACCCCGGTTGGCTGGAAGTGGGCGATGTCGCAAAGTTGGCACAGCAGGCAGGTCATCCCTATAGGCACGCTGGCGAGTCGCTGTCTGATGGGCTGGCGGTGTTGAGCCGCATCGTGGACATTGCGCCGGGTCCTTTCCAGATGGTGACGGGGCTGGGCAAACTGCGCTCGGTGGATGTCGAAGCAGGCGGCACGATTTGCAACATCAGTAAATCCGACAGGATTCTCATCGTGGGGGTGCGCGGCTGGCGTGATTTTTTCGCTCAACTGATTGCTGATAACCTCAAATCGGCAGGCTATGACGCACACAGCATGTACCTCACGCTGCCACATCTCGGCGGCAACTTCGATACGTGGTCGCTGGATTACGCGCACTGGATTGATAGCGACGAGGCGAAAACCATCGCCCGGCAGGTGAAGCCGCAGCTCAACGGCGCAATATGTGTGGGCTTTCCGGCGATTCTCGGCTTCCTGCCAGAAACGCGCGCAAAATTAGCGGATATGCTGGGCGTGCCACTGTTTGAAATCCCAACGCTGCCGCCATCTGTACCCGGCACACGTTTATTTCGCGCGCTGAGATCGACGCTGCTGGAACGCGGGGCACGTTTAACCGTCGGTCCGCGTGCGGCGCTGGCGCTGCAAAACGGGCGTGCACAGGGCGTGAGTATCGAAACTGCCGCACACGGACGCCCGCACACGATTTATGGCGACGCAGTGATTCTGGCAACAGGTGGCTTATACGGCGGTGGGCTGGAAAGCGATTACACCGGGCGCATCTGGGAGACGACACATAACATTCCTGTGGTGAATGTTCCACCGATGGAGCAGGGGTTCAGCGAAGACTTCCTGAGCAGCAAACGTCAGCCCATTCACAGCGTTGGCGTAGCAACAGACGCGCAGCTGCGCCCGCTGGACGCCGATGGACGCTTGATCGCGCCGAATTTATTTGCGGCGGGACGGCTGCTGGCGGGCTATAGTCCGGTTGCGGAAGGCAGCACTGAAGGCGTTGATATTGCCACTGCTACCTATGCTGTGCAGCAGGCGTTAGAGTTGGCAGGTGTTGTCCATAGTTAGGTGACGCAGCAACCCCTTCCGGCATGGAGAAGGGGTGATGTTGTTTGTACAACTATTGGCTTTAGAAATTGACGAAGCGGCGGAAGATGCCCTCCAGAAGTGAAGTCGCTGAGGACGCGCCGGGATCCTGCCAGGGTTGGTTTACACTGCGGCGTGAGCGTCCATACTGCGCGGGCTGGTTATACGTCTGGCGTGAACCGCGCATTGCTGAGCCAATCGCATCCATAATGGCATCACCATTACTGCGTCCACTATTGCGCGCCTGAATATAGCCCATAACGCCCGGCAGCAGTGAGTCAATCAATGTGCCTTGACCGGGCTGTGCGCCTGTTTGACGCTGGACACCGCCCAGCAAGCCCTGTAAGAAGGGAAGTAAATCCTCAATCCCAATTCCCGCTCGACCTGCTAGCTGCTGACTGGCTTCACGCAAGCCTTGCGCATAAATGTTCGCGGTTGCGCCCTGACCCTGCTGTTGCAAAACGTCGGCGGCGCGGCGTAACTGCGTTCCGGCATCTTCGCCTGAGGTGTTGCGGAGCGTATTGGCAACGAGTTCAAAATTATTCACCATATTATCGCCGTGATTGGCGTTGCCGTTGTTGCGATCTAAGTCGTTAAGGTGCTGGCGGTCATTACGGAGTTGATTGACAACCGAGTCGAACACGTCGGCAAGACTCACCGTTCTTTGATTACTCATGCACTGTACTCCTTACTAATGGATAAACCATGATCGGCACTAGCGCTGATCTCCTTTATTAAAGTACACAATGTATTAACATTTTATCAGCGACTCATGAGCAAAAGGAGAATTACGCAGCAATCCAGTCAATATTCTGTCGTGAACCTGGTCTCTCTAAGGTGGGGGAGTCATGCCATACTTTTGCATGAGAAGAAGTTACGCAGTTGAGTTCTAATTACCACCGCGCTCGTAGGGGCACACCATGTAAGCGAAGCGGCGTGCGCCCGTCAACTGCGTAAGTCCTAATGAGATAGATTTTAATGCAAGAAAATTGATCGTTCGCTAGAACCTCACCCCTGTATCCCCGCCTTCATGTGTCTGGACTACCCTTTCGCCGCACATTTTAATAACTCACCTCACGCAGTTTACCGCGCCGGGTTCAAAACCCAGAGCTAGCAGAGAATGGGTAAACCTCTGAAGAGGTTGAAAAACCGCGGCGCCCAACCCGTTCACGGGTTTCCGAAGCGCATAGCGGGCAGCTTTGAACTGCCAGCGTCCGCAGCGGCGAACGTTTTGAGTAAGGCGAGTTAATAAGAAGAATTTGTTAGAGAGCATTTACAAAACGCTTCATCCATTGATGACATTGCATTAAATTAACGTTTTGCATCATCACTGACTTAACTGCTACCATCCTGAAACTTGAGCAGAACTCTTACAAGTACCATTAATGATGCAAAAAGTGAATATGCACTAAGCTCGACTGTAGATTATTTTTCTGCGCTTATGCCTTCACACAAGCTGTTTTATTCCTCAATCGTTTTCTAACACAATTATGTTACAGCGTGAATATAACTAAGTCATGTTTCTCCTGTTATTTTGCAGGCGTTTTTCGTGCCGCGTTTCATGAAGCGCCATGCTCAAAAATTGCACCTTTAGATGCAGTTGTAATACGCAATTCGCAGCCCTTCCTTTACTGGCATAGTTGAGCGTAAATCCCTTGAGAGCTAAGTTACTCTCAGGTGCGATGTGTGGTGATTTTGCTCAAGAAATATATAGGTTTCTTTGGCGATGTTGTATGTTAACTCAGGAGTGATTCTTAACTATTTTATTAGAGAGAGAAATACAATCTTATCGTAAGCATGTGTGGAAAATGAGGTTTTTATGCAAGCACTCATCATTGCAACTATAGGCTTCATTCTGGTGCTGCTGTCGTTTCGTTATCGTGCGCTACGTCATTGGGGAACGGCACTGCTGTTAGCATTTTTTCTCGTCGTGGTCTCCGATCAATGGGTGCTTTCCTCGTGGGAGCGCGGCAGCTCCCTCGGTGCCATCAACATTTTCGACCCTGAGTATCTCCTCAAGCGCATCTGGTACATTATTCCTTTTGGTCTCGTGGGTGCTGCCTCGTGGGGCACATGGATCGTGCGCTGGGTGCTGTCGCGCCGTTATAAGCCGCTGGTCAACGATTATCGCACTAGCACCTCAGTTGTCGTGCCTTCCTACCGCGAAGACCCCAACGTGCTCATTCGCTGCCTCGAAACGTGGCTGCAAGATGACCCGAATGAAGTCATTCTGGTGATTGATATTGACGATACGGAAGTGCTCGAACGCTTAGAGGAGTTCAGCTACGACGAGCGCGTGCGCATCATCCCGTTTAAGCATCATGGGAAACGCTCGGCGCTGGGCGTGGGCATTCATGCCGCGCGCTATGAGATCGTCGTGCTGACAAACTACGATACTGCGTGGGGATCGATCTAACTGTTTGCCA
>CALMZT010000639.1 GCA_937870805.1 uncultured Chloroflexota bacterium | reverse complement strand
AAAATGGCTCACTCGTCTTCCCCTTCGACGGGATTTTCAGCGTCCAGTCATTCCTGTTCCTCGGCTTCCTGATCGCTTTCGCTATCAAAGTGCCTATCTGGCCCCTCCATAGCTGGCTGCCCGATGCTCATGTGCAAGCCCCAACAGCAGGTTCGGTCATTCTGGCGGGTGTACTGCTAAAACTAGGGACTTATGGCATTGTGCGTTTCTGTTTGCCGATGTTCCCGCAGGCTGCGGTAGCATGGGCGCCATTTGTTGCAGGTCTCGGCGTCATTGGCATCATCTACGGCGCATGGGTCAGCTACGCTCAGACAGATGTGAAGAAGCTCGTCGCTTATTCTTCTGTCAGCCACTTGGGCTTCGTCGTGCTGGGCATCTTCTCGATGACCTCCGCAGGTCTTCAAGGCGCAATTCTTCAGATGGTCAATCATGGCATCAGCACAGGCGGCTTATTCTTG
The DNA here is from genome assembly GCA_937870805.1 of uncultured Chloroflexota bacterium. Taxonomy (GTDB): domain Bacteria; phylum Chloroflexota; class Anaerolineae; order Aggregatilineales; family Phototrophicaceae; genus JACAER01. Next base: position 3,599 of record CALMZT010000639.1, on the reverse strand, counting down.
CTCGTCGGGATGCTCTACGAACGCCGCCATACAAAGGACATCAACGCTTATGGCGGCATCTGGAAGGCACTGCCCCTCTTTGGCGCAATCAGCCTCATCGTTACTCTGAGCAGCATGGGCTTGCCCGGTCTGAACGGCTTCGTCGGCGAATTCACCATTCTGCTCGGTTCATTCGGTAGTCCAGTATTAGGCTTCTTCTTCACCATGTTCGCCACACTCGGCGTCATTCTGGCAGCCGTCTACATGCTCTACATGTTCCAGAAGGTCTATCTTGGCGAACTCGACAAAGAAGAAAACAAGCACCTTGAACCGCTGCACTGGACAGAAATCGCCGTAATGGTGCCGATCATCATCATGATCTTCTGGATTGGTCTGCAACCCGGCGGCTTCTTTCAGGTCATGGACAGCAGCACTAATCAACTGATCCAGAACATCACACCAGCTATTTCATCGGTAGTCTTGGGGCAATAGCCTATGTTTGAAGTGCCGAGCTTATCTCAACTCAATCTAGGGGTCACACTGCCCGCGCTCAGTTTGGCGCTGGGCACCTGTTTCCTGATCGTTATCGACCTTTTCATTCCCAAAGATCGCAAACACCTTACGGCATGGCTGGCGATGGCTGGACTCGCTGTCAGCTTCATCATCAATCTGCTGATCTTCAATCGTAATGAAGAGGCGGTTTTCGGCTCATTTGTAGCCGACCCTTTCAGCGCGTTTATCAACATTATCGTGCTGCTCACGGCGTTTATCACCATCCTCTTGAGTGTCGATTATATCAAGCGTACCGGGATGGAGCGCGGTGAGTTCTACTCGCTGCTCTTGTTCTCTGCCAGCGGCATGATGCTGATGGGCAGCGCGAATGATTTGGTGAGCGTTTTCGTCGCGTTGGAGCTGTTGAGCATTCCGCTTTATGTGTTGTCAGCTTTCCGCCAGCCCGACCTCAAATCTGAGGAAAGTGGTCTAAAATATTTCATCCTTGGTGCGTTTGCCAGTGCGTTCTTTGTCTATGGCGGCGCGTTGATTTACGGCGCAACAGGCACCACTAACCTGACAGACATCATCAACTCTGTCAACTACATCCTCGGCACGCAAAGCTCATCGACTTTCTTCCTGCTACTTGGCGCGGCGTTGATTATCGTGGGTTTGGGCTTCAAAGTCGCTGTTGTGCCCTTCCACATGTGGACACCCGATGTGTACGAAGGCGCGCCAACACCTGTAACCGCATTCATGAGCGTAGGGGCGAAGGCAGGCGGTTTCGCGGCGCTGCTGCGTATTCTAGCTTATGCCCTACCCGCTTTTATGCTGCGTGAGGGGCAAACTGCCGCCGCATGGCAGACCACCGTTTGGGTAGTCGCCGCAGCGACGCTTATCCTCGGCAATCTTGTAGCGATTTCGCAGACCAACATCAAGCGTATGCTGGCATATTCTTCGATTGCGCACGCCGGTTATATCTTGATGGCAGTTGCCGCCGCAGGCACATCAGGCGTCGCGAATGAAGCCACACGCGCCGCATTGGTTTATCTGCTGGCGTACATGTTCACCAACCTCGGTGCATTTGCCGTTGCATTGGCAATTGAAAAAAATGATGGGACAGGCACAAACCTTGAAGACTTTGTGGGTTTATCCAAGAGTCGTCCAATGCTGGCAATGATGATGGCTGTATTTATGCTCAGTCTGACGGGCATTCCGCTCACAGGCGGCTTTATCGGCAAACTGTTGGTTTTCCAGGCAACGCTTGAAGCCGGATTGATCCCACTTGCAATCATCGGCGTGCTTACCAGCGTTGTCAGCGCGTTCTACTATGTGCGTGTGATCGTCAACATGTATCTGCGCGAAGGTGACGGCGATCCGGCGGCAGGCGCAACCCGCTACGTCCGTTGGGCAGCCTACATTTCCTTCGCTGGCACGGTAATCTTGGGGTTGCTCCCATCCCTGATATTCAACTGGACTAATCTAGTTAACATCACGGCAAGCCTCCTCACCCGCTGAAACTTTCTTGCATCATGGCTATAGATGGGACTACTGCACAACGGTAGTCCCATTTATATTGAATAGGTTGTTTCCTCCACCTTTTGGCGCTCACTATGAAGTTTCACTCCGAACAACGTACAGGCATGTTGTTAGTAATCGCTGCGGCATTGTCCTTTTCAACGTTAACCCCATTAATCAAACAAATCTACGCCATTGATTCTGCACTCAATCCGTTGAATGTGATCACCTGGCGTTTTATCTTCGCAGTACCTTTGATTTGGGCACTCGCGCTCATGAATCGCGCACCCATCGAAGCGCGTGCCGCACTCCCACGCTGGCGCTTGTTTGGCGTCGGCATGATGTTTGCGCCCAATCCACTCTTGGCTTTTTATGCATTGGCAATAATTCCGGTGAGTACCTATTCGCTCGTGTTCTACAGCTATCCGGCAATTATCGTGCTCGTCTCCACGATGTTTCTGGGTGAACGCATGTCACGTTGGGGCTGGATTGCCCTGGTGTTGACATTGATTGGTTTAGCCTTAACCGTTCCCAATGTCATCAATGGCTTGGCAGGTGGCAACCTCATCGGCGTCCTGTTGACAGTGGGTAATATCGTCACCTACTCGTTTTACTTCATCGTTTACGGACGCACTTTACGCGGGCAAAGCGCTATGCTCGAAGCCAGCGCATGGACGATGACAGGTACATTGATAGTCTTATTACTGCTGGTAGCCATACGAGGCTTTATCATCCCCTCCAATTTAGAATCATGGCTGATTTTAGCGGCGATGGGTTCAATCGGTACGGTCATTCCCCTCACAACGCTCTTTGCGGGCGTGCGCAAAATCGGCACAGCCCGCGCCGCCATCTTCAGCACCGTTGAACCTGTCAGTACGCTCTTGTTAGCCTTTGTGCTGCTCGGCGAAAGGTTGCAGCCGCTGCAATTGCTCGGCGGCATATTCATTTTCATCAGCGTGATTCTGCTGCAAACGATGGGCACCTCTGATTATAAGGAAGAGACGCCCGAACCTATCCGCTGCGATCTGGAGAAAGAGCGCATCTAAGAAATTACGGATATAATTTAGGTTGTACACAAAGGCATTGTTGGTTAAGATTACACCGATAATGCTGTAGATTCTGAGGGGGATTATGATTAAATGTTCGGTCTGCAAGCATCTTAATCCCGCCGGTGCGAAGGTCTGTGCCAACTGTGGCGTGGTGCTCACGTCGGGTAGTTTGAACGCCAGCGGTATGCTCGAACTCCGTGTCATGGGTGAAGACAACGCGGTAGTGCGTATTCACGCGCCCAATGTCGAAGGTTGCGTGTTGGGGCGTTCAGACAACAAAAGCGATTACGAACCTGATGTGGATTTTGTCAACTTTCAAGCGCGTGAAAAAGGAGTTTCCCGTCGCCATGCCGTGTTAGTCAGCTATCGTCAGGTCGTGCATGTCATCGATCTGAGTTCGATTAATGGTACATTCCTGAACGGAGCACGTATCACGCCAGAAGTACCGTATCCACTGAGCAATGGAGACCAACTGAGCTTAGCAAACCTGCATCTTGTCGTCGCCAAAGCGCCGAACTAAAGGATATAGCTCAGAGAATTATTTTCTTGAACTATTTTTTC
>CALMZT010000638.1 GCA_937870805.1 uncultured Chloroflexota bacterium | reverse complement strand
CCCTTAGCCAGAGAACTTATCCAGAGAGGTTATGAGGTCGAAGTCCTGACAGGTTTTCCGAACTACCCTTCAGGGCAAATTTATCCCGGCTATCGTCAACAAATCTGGTTACGCGAAAACCTTGAAGGTGTACCTGTCATTCGCGTACCGCTCTACGCCAATCATAGTCGTTCAGGTTTGAAGCGGATACTGAATTATATGAGCTTTGCAACGTCAGCCTCGTTAATTGGGACATGGCTGTGTCGAAAAGCTGATTTGATGTGGGTTTACCATCCGCCGCTGACAATTGGCATCGCGGCATGGTGGATTGGTCTGCTGCGAGGCATCCCATTTATCTACGAGATTCAGGATATGTGGCCCGAAACACTTGCCAGTACAGGGATGGTTTCGAACAAGACCGCGTTGTCTTTGGCTGGCAAAGTAGCGAAATGGATCTATAGTCGGGCAAACGCCATTATCGTGATTTCTCCGGGCTTTAAACGCAATTTGATCGCCAAAGGAGTGCGCGAAGAAAAAATTCATGTGATTCCAAACTGGGCGGACGAGGACATATATCGACCAGTTCCCCGTGACCAAATGCCAGGGGATGAGCACGGCTTGTCGGAACGCTTTAACGTGATGTTCACAGGGAATATGGGAGCAGCCCAAGCTTTGCATTACGTGATCGAAGCGGCGAAGCTGCTCAAAGATAAGCCTGAAATCCAGTTTGTCTTTATTGGCGATGGCATCCGCTTACCAGAGCTTAAAGCACAGGCGGCGGATTTACCAAACGTTCGCTTTATTCCACAGCAGCCTGCCGAGAAAATACCCCATTTCCTCGCGTGGGCAGACGCAGCATTGGTTCAGTTGCGCAATGATCCGCTGTTTCATATCACGATTCCATCGAAAACCCTTACCTACCTTGCCTGTGGGCGTCCGATCTTATGCGGCGTAGCGGGAGACGGGGCAGATGTTGTGCGTGATGCGGGCGCAGGGTTGTTTTATGACTCGGAGAACCCATCTGCCTTAGTCGAGGTGGTCAAAACCTTATACTCAATGACGCCTGCGGAACGTGAGGCGATGGGACAGCGGGGACGCGAGACCTTTGTCCAGCAGTATACGCGGCGGGTTCTGCTGGCACGCTATGAGCAAGTCTTTGCACAGGTGGCACCAAAACGGCGATAAAGGGGTAGTAAACGGTTCTATTTGTGTCCTGTGTGGAACGTGTTGTGGCTGAGAATGGTACGTTAGTGGGCAGCCAATTGAGTTCGCGGCGTTCCACTATGAGCTTAAAAAGTAAAGAATATTTTCATTTTGGTTGCGGTGGCGATGGGAGTCTACAGTTTTCAGTTGACAGTTTTCAGTAAAATGCGAAGCGATAAAACGTCCCTTGTCATTGCCGGAATGACATAGAAATTTTTTATGGCGAGCACAGGCACGCTAGGCGCCGTATAACAGCTAATGACGGCGGCGGTGAGCACATGAGTCGCCGTAACAAAAATGAACGGTGAGCTTTTCTTGGCATTTGTAAGTACGCTCGTTGCCTTTTGCGTGTGAAAAAACGGCAAAACTGATCGCTTCACCCTCATGTTTTTAAAGTGCAGTGTAAACCGATGTGTCATCCTTACCTATATCACAAAACAGGACGCATTTGAGTTCCTTTTGACACTTTAATGCGGAATGAAATTGTGAAGGCAATTTGTAGAAAATCAGCCAGTGAATTGCTAATATCGTGAGCAGTGATGCTTAGCCGCAGGTGGTTAATCAGTAAGTGATGAGTTTGAGGGCGCAGTCGCTTCACTTACGAGTTGCGCCCCTACAATCGTGTGTCAGGGCAATATGTTATCACTTACCACTTGACCAGTACCTATGATGAATAAAAATTTCTGAGGAAGATTAGATGCCACAACTCAAATACCAGTACCAACCACAACCCGGTTTACAAATGGTGGTGTCGCCAGAAAATAGCCTGTTGGAATATATCAGCCTGCGGGTTTTGCAGTTAGCGCCGGGAGAAACGCATCGCGGGAACTCAGGGCATGAAGAATACGCGCTGGTGATTATTTCGGGCATATGCACCATCAAAGCACAGAGGCAGGAATGGAAATCAGTGGGTGGACGCCTGAATGTTTTTCAAGGACGCCCCTATACCGTTTACATCCCCTGTCACAGTGATTATGAGATCACAGCAGAGACGCAGCTAGAAATCGCTATTGGCGGCGCAGTTTCTGATCAAACAGGCAATCCAGTGCTTATCAAGCCTGAAGATGTGCGCTATGCTCCGCGCGGTGTCTGGAACTGGGAACGGCAGATTTACGATGTGATGACGACAGTGAATCCTGTTTCGCAGCGTTTGTTCATCATCGAAGTGTTTACGCCGCCGGGCAACTGGTCAAGCGTGCCGCCGCATAAACACGATGTCGATAACCCGCCTTACGAGAGCAAGGCTGAAGAAATCTATTTCTTCAAAATGAAACCCGAACAAGGATTTGGCTTCCAGCGTATTTACACCGATGATCGCAGCCTTGACGAGGTGTGTCTGGCAGAAAACAACTCGGCAATTATTCAGCCCTATGGCTATCACCCGGTTGCCAATCATCCCGGCTATCAGATGTATTATCTGAACATCATTGCCGGAGAGAAACGCTTACTGCTGCCTAAAGATGACCCGCAGCACGCATGGGTCAAAGACGTTGAGCAGGTTATCAAGACTCGTCCATTCAGTTAACGAGGTACACACTTGAACCTGAGCGCCCAGTACAGAACCATGAACGGCGGCAAATGGTCATTGAGAGTGCGCGACATTTTCGCAGCGCGGCGTAGATATTCTTCAATTGGAATTCCCGTTGGATGTGCAGGAAGAAAAAGATGAGGCGGTCTGGCAAGCGGCGTGATCGCGGGACGTGCGATCTGGGCAGAAGCAGCACGGTTGCAGGGTGACGAACTTGAGACGTTTCCAGGCACTGCTGCCACTGAGCGAATGCGTAAGATTGCAGAGGCGTGCAAATCCGCGAAAGCGTGGACAGAATACTACGCTGCTCCGGCGATTGGCGAAGGATGGTATCGCTGAACATCACGGATTTTCCACTGACGAGTTACACTCACGAGCATGTTTCTTGGGCGTTATACTCGTTCCAAGTAGTACAACGAGAAAGGCTTCGTCATGCTATCCGACCTCGAAATCGCTCAACACGCGACGCTCAAGCACATTCACGAGATCGCCGATCAGATGGGGTTAACGCCCGATGATCTTGATCTGTATGGCACGCCCTATGTCGCAAAACTGCGATTGGATGTATTGGAAAAACTGAAAGATCGCCCCAATGCGCGCTACATTGATGTGACAGCGATTACGCCTACGCCACTTGGAGAAGGCAAATCGACGACGACGGTGGGGTTGGGACAGGCGATGAAGCACATCGGCAAACGAGCCGTTATTACGCTGCGTCAACCGTCTCAAGGGCCGACATTTGGTATCAAAGGCGGCGCGGCGGGCGGCGGTTATTCGCAGGTTGTGCCGATGGAAACGTTTAACCTGCATCTGACAGGCGACATCCACGCGGTTACGGCGGCAAATAACCTGCTGGCGGCGATGATTGACAATAAGCTGATGCGCGGCAATCCATTAGACATCGACACCGACAGCATCACCTGGAAGCGTGTGTTAGATGTCAATGATCGGGCGCTGCGGGACATCATCGTCGGATTGGGGGGCAAGAGTGAGGGTGGTGTTTTGCGGCAAACGGGTTTTGATATTGCCGTTGCCAGCGAGGTCATGGCGATTCTCGCGCTGACGACTTCGCTGAAAGACATGCGCGAACGTTTTGGGCGCATTGTCATCGGTTTGACGAACGACAAAAAGCCTGTCACTGCCGAACAAATCGGTGGCGCGGGCGCAATGACGGTACTGATGAAAGATGCACTGCGCCCGAATCTGCTGCAAACGCTGGAAAATACACCTGCGATTGTCCACGCGGGACCGTTCGCCAACATCGCGCACGGCAACAGCAGTATTTTGGGCGACATGATCGGGATTAAATGTGGCGATTTCCTGATTACCGAGTCGGGGTTTGGCGCGGACATCGGCGCAGAGAAATTCTTCAACATCAAGTGCCGTTACAGTAGATTGAAGCCCGACGCGGCTGTGCTTGTCGTGACGGTGCGCGCGCTTAAAACACACAGCGGACGTTACAAAGTGGTGGCTGGCAAAGCGCTGCCGCCGGAGATGCTGGAAAATAATCCCGCCGACATAGAAGCGGGCGCGGCAAACATGATAAAGCAGATCGAAAATCTGAATCTGCATGGCGTTACGCCTGTTGTAGCGATCAACGTCTTTGAAACTGACCATCCAGAAGAAATTGAAGTCATCAAGCGTATCGCAGTTGAAGCAGGCGCATTAGGGGCGTCGGTTTCGCGGCATCATGCGCAAGGGGGCAAGGGCGCTGTTGAACTGGCGGAGATGGTTGTGCAAGCCGCAGAAATACCGAGCGAATTTCGCTTCCTGTATGATCTCAACCAGCCGATCAAAGCGAAGATTGAGGCGATTGCGACGAAGATTTACGGCGCAGAGGGTGTGTCTTACGAGCCACATGCAGAACGGCAAATCCGCGATTATGAGGCAAATGGCTTCGGCAATCTGCCGATTTGTATGGCGAAAACGCATCTGAGCTTAAGTCACGACCCAACACTCAAAGGCGCGCCGAAAGGTTTTACGCTGCCAATCCGCGAGGTACGCGCCAGCGTGGGGGCAGGCTTTATCTATCCGATTTGCGGCGAAATGCGAACGATGCCTGGGTTATCGGAACACCCTGCCGCCGAAAAAGTAGATCTTGATGAAAACGGCAATATTGTTGGATTGTTCTAGGGGATGAGCATTGTTGAACATCAAAACAAAATATGACGTGGTCATTGTCGGCGGCGGGCACAATGGCTTGGTGTCTGCCGCTTATTTAGCGCGCGCGGGCTTGTCGGTGCTGGTGCTGGAACGACAGGCTCAGGTTGGCGGCGCAGCGGTATCGGCGCGCGTGTTCAAAGGCGTCGATGCTCGGCTTTCGCGCTACTCCTATTTGGTGAGTATGCTGCCGCAGAAGATTGTCGATGATCTTGGGCTGCGTTTTGAGGCGCGCCGACGGGCGATTGCGGCGTTTACGCCCGTTGTGCGCGATGGCAAACATCATGCGTTATTTATCAGCAATGAGTCATCGCAGGCGGCAGCAGAATCTTTTCGGGAGTTAACAGGCAGCGATGAGGAATATCAAGGTTATCTGCGATTCTATGAGTTGATGGCACAGTTTGCGGAGCGCACATGGGACACGCTGTTAGAACCGCTGATGTCGCGCGAACAAATGAAAAAGCGCTTTAACGACGCTGTGGACTCATGGGAAACAGTGGTCGAAAAGCCACTGGGTGAAACCGTTGAAAGGCTGCTGAAGGATGATGCGGTGCGCGGCGCGGTGTTTACTGACGCAAAAATTGGTGTGCTGACGCATCCACATGACCCGACGCTGAGGCAAAATCGCACCTACATTTATCATGTGATCGGTGGCGGGACAGGCGAATGGCGCGTCCCTGCGGGCGGCATGGGTGCGCTTACAGGGGAAATTGCGCGCGTGGCACAGGTCAATGGCGCGGAAATTGTGAAGGAGGCAAGCGTAACCTGTGTTGTGCCTGGTGCTCAGGTGGAAGTTGAGTTTACCCGCGAGGGGCAGGTTTATCGCACACAGGCGGCTTATGTGCTGTCGAATGCAGCGCCAGCGGTGCTGTACAAGCTGATTCCGAATGCGCCAGCAATTGAAACGGACGAGGGGTCGGTATTCAAGGTGAACATGCTGCTCAAGCGATTGCCACATCTCAAAGCGGAGCGTTATCGTTCCGAGCAGGCGTTCACCGGGACTTTTCATATCAACGAAACGTATTCGGGGATGCAAGCCAGTTATGACAGCGCGGCGGCAGGAAAAATTCCTGAGTTCCCGCCGGGCGAAATTTACTGCCATACGCTGACGGATAATTCCATTCTCAGCCCGGAGTTGGCGGCGGCAGGCTATCAAACGCTGACGTTGTTCGGTGTTGATATGCCCTATCGGCTGTTCCGAGAGGATAATGAGCGACGGCGGCAGGTGGTATTGGAGCGCTACTTACAAGGGATTAATCAGTATCTGGGTGAGCCGATAGAGGAATGTCTGGCAGTGGATGCTGATGGGCAACTGTGCATCGAAGCAAAAAGCCCGGTAGACATTGAGCGTGAGTTGAACATGCCGCGTGGACATATTTTCCACAATGATATGTCGTGGGTGTTTGCTGACGAGCCGGAGATGGTCGGGCGTTGGGGTGTGGAGACTGATTATCCAAATATCTTTCTTTGCGGCGCGGGCGCGATGCGCGGCGGCTGCGTGAGTGGTATTCCTGGGCACAATGCGGCGATGAAGGTGCTGGAGTGCCTTAAAGCCTGATTCTGGTGCATACCACCTAAATTACAACTCTTGGGCAAACTCTTACGTATTAGAGCGTATAGTCGTTTGAATGGAGAAAGTTAAGCTATGAATTCCGCCAACCACGATGTGCTGCGCGTCGAAGATGCACGCAAGGAACTCAAAGTCGGGGAAGTAACTGTTCACGCCCTCAAAGGGGTGTCCCTGAGCGTCAAACAGGGCGAATTTCTGGGCATTATTGGTCCCTCTGGCAGCGGTAAATCGACCCTATTAGGTCTCATCGGGGGGCTGGATACGCCTACCGACGGCAAAGTGTTTATTGATGGCACAGACATCACCCGCCTCAACGAACGCGAACTCACACGCATTCGTAATGAGAAAATCGGCTTTGTCTTTCAGGCATTCAATCTCATTCCGACATTGACCGCGCTGGAGAACGTCTCATTACCTATTCAGTTCGCGCGCAAACAGCAGTTTAATCCCGCTAAACGCGCGGCAGAACTGTTGGACACTTTTGGTCTTGGAGATCGCCTCGATCACCGTCCAGCGCAGCTTTCGGGTGGGCAGCAGCAGCGTGTCGCCATCGCCCGCGCACTTGCCAATAACCCACCCCTGCTCCTGGCAGATGAGCCAACAGGCAACCTTGACACAAGCTCGACAGACGTGGTGATGAACGCTTTACGCGACGTACAGCGCAAATTTAACACCACCATCATCATTGTGACGCATAACATGGACATTGCCTCACAGGTTGATCGTTTGATTACGCTGGTCGATGGGAAAATCGCTGACGACATAGACCCTCGTTCAACCGCGCAGCGTGCCGCCGTGCAAATCCTCAAGGAAAAGCGCGCGACAGGCGAAACGCCTGCGGTGCGCTAGGGAGATATCATGCTCACACAACTTAACTTTTACTTCCGTCACTCGCTCAACGATTTGCGCGTGAACGGTCAACGCACATTCTTCGCCTTACTGTGTATTGCAGCAGGTGTAGCAGCAATCGTCAGTTTACAAACCGTCGCCGTGATGATCGGTGACACACTCGCGGGAAACTTGCAGGAGACCAATCGTGGTGATATTCGCATAGAGATCCCTGATTCGTTTGGCAGCGAAGAGAATCGAACAACGCTGGAACAGGGCGAAACCGAAGGCGTTTTGCAGTCGCAGACCCAGAGCTTCTTCGGCAACTCCAGCACCAGCTATTCAATCAGTCCAGCAGGAATGAATCAGATACAGGAATGGCTGGATGAGAATTATCCTGGTCAAGTCGAAATAACCTATCAGCTCTCTGTAACAGACATTTTCGGGATTCTGAGCAGCAGTGGCACTGGCACTGCGATCAATGCGCCAGAGACAGGCACAGAGGCAACCTCTGTTACCCCTGTCCTCATTGATCCGCAGGTTTATCCTTTCTACAGCGAAGTACGCACGGTGGACGGCGCGCTGCTATCGGAAGTGCTGCAAGCGCCGACTGATATTGTGGTTGATCAACACGTTGCTGATACATTGGAGGTTTCAGTCGGGGATACGCTGCGCGTTGGAGGCGCAAACAGTGATTTCACCTTGCGCGGCATTGTGCCGACAGAAGCAGAAGTCACTGACCCCGCCACAGGCATTTTCTTAGCGTTGTTCGGTTTCTACTATCTTGATTCCTCAGCGATTCAGTATTTTGATACGCAAGGGGAGATCAATACCCTCTATCTGCGCTTGCAAGACCCGGCGCGTGTTGTCGAAATTAACAATGCACTCATCCAGCGTTTCCCCTACTTTGATACGCGCACCACAGAGGATTTGCGGGAGCAGAATGAAGAACTGGTCGGTCAACTCAACCAACTGGTGACGATCATGGGCTTGGTTTCACTGTTGATCGGCAGCATCGGCATTATCAACACGATGCAGGTGATTGTGCGCCGCCGTACCATCGAAATCGCCGTGTTGAAGACGATGGGACTGCAAGCGAATCAAATCACGATCCTGTTTCTGGTCGAAGCCTTTTTGATGGGCATCATCGGCAGCATCGTGGGTATCCTGCTGGGCTGGGGCACAACGTTCCTGATCAAAAACGTGGCGGAAACGCTCATCGCCCAAGAACTGCCATTCCGTATCGCGTTGATGCCCGCCGTCAATGGCTTCCTGGTGGGTGTGTTCGTCACGACGATCTTCGGTTTTCTGCCCACGCTCTCGGCAGGACAAGTACGCCCAAGCAGCGTACTGCGCCCGAACGACAATATTGTCCCGCGCGCTGGCTGCCTTGAAACAATTGGCGCGCTGGCACTGATCGTCGTGGCGCTGACTTTGGTTGCACAGACCATCCTGGGTAATTTCCTGCTGGCGTTCGGCGTCGTGTTTGGCGCGTTCTGGGCAGCAGGCATTATCTACGCTCTCCTGCTGCTGCTGATCTGGGCAATTGGTCGCTTCTTCCCGTCGTTAGGGTTGGTTGACCTGAAAATCTCGCTGCGCCAGATGCTTGCCGGACGCACGCGCGGCGCAAGTACGCTGCTGGCGTTGGTTGTGGGTGTGTTTTCGCTCAGCTTGATTACGCTGTTCGCAGAAAGTATCAACAGCGCGCTCAATATCTCGCTCGGCAACAGCGGCGATGTGCTCATTACAGCAGCCAATGAATCTTCACTGCAACAAGTCGAAGATCTGCTCGACTCGCAAGAGGGCGTGACTGATTATCAAGTGATGCGCAGCTATGACGGCGCGCTGGTTTCCGTCGAACAGGGCGGCATGACCTACTCATTCCTCGATACTCGCCAGCGCATTACTGTGAACAGAGCGGACGAGGGCGAGCGGGCAAGGGCCTTTGGCGCACCTGAGCATCTCGCCTGCAGT
>CALMZT010000637.1 GCA_937870805.1 uncultured Chloroflexota bacterium | reverse complement strand
GAAGAAGGCAAAGCCGTACTCAATCGCAAGCAGGTGCTGCTGCGTGATCTGCTGGCAGAAGCGGTGCAGCTTGTACAACCGCTTGCCGCCGACGCTGAGCAAGTGTTGAAACTCGAAACAGGCAAGGAACTCATTTTTGTCGAAGCCGACGCCGACATGATGATTCGCGTCGTCACCAATTTGATCGAAAACGCCATCAAATATACACCCAATGGTGGCACGATTCGCGTCAGCGCCCGCCCTGTGCCTGAAGGGGCGCGCGTGAGTGTGCTCGACAGCGGACCCGGTATCCCCGAAAATATGCAGAACCGCGTGTTCGACAAGTTCAGCCGTGTGAAGTACAAGGATGTGCCAAAAGGTGTCGGTTTGGGACTGGCGTTCTGCCGTCTGGCGGTTGAAGCGCACGGTGGGCATATCTGGGTCGAAAGTGAACCGGACAACGGCGCAGAGTTCATGTTCACGCTGCCGACCATCGAAGTCCCCAAAGCGGAAGATGATGAGGTGTTCAAGGCAGACACGCATCCGTCACGCCCGCGTGAAGCGCTGGCAACTCCGGCAGGCGATTAAGCACTAACGCATGTCATTGATGTACCTGACACAGTGTGTGATGTGATCGCGTCTGCCACATCTATTTTTTAAACCCCTCATGTGAATTTGTTGCTGCTGCAATGAGAGAAGCGATTGCAGCAAGTTGCGAACCTGAAATTGCTGCTGCTGCTGCAACAATGCAAGTTTTCAGTGTTCAGTTCACAGTTTTCAGTAAAATTCGACATGTCGATAACGCTTTAATCATGACGCCTTGCCACTATGCTCTTAAGCAAGAGTAGCACAAAGGGGCGTTCATTTGCGTTCCTTTTGACACTTTAATGCAAAATGTAAGATTTATGGGCTTATCCAAAGCGATGTAGGAAGAATGCGACGGAGTGGATACACTCATGCAGCGAGCAGATCAATAATATTTTTTAGGGGCGCTTATGTTGTCACCGCGTTATAAATGGTTCGTTGTGGGCGTGTTCTTCGCCTTCATGCTGCTGCACCAAGCCGACAAGCTGATTATTGGGCAGGTACTCACCGACATTCGAGAAGAATTCCAGATCAACGAATTTGAAGCGGGACTCCTCGGCACAGGTGCGCTGGTCGTCGGCGCAATCTTTTATCCGCTGTGGGGCTATCTGTATGACCGCTATGGGCGTGCGAAACTGCTGGCACTGGCATCCGCGATTTGGGGCGCAACGACGATGTTCGGTGCAATCGCTCCAACCTACTCTACCTTTTTTGGCGCGCGTGCTTCGACGGGCATAGACGATTCCAGCTATCCCGGCGTGTACAGTTTGATTTCTGATTATTTTGGTCCGGCAGTGCGCGGCAAAATCTACGGCGTGCTGCAAGTCACCGCGCCGCTGGGCTTCATGCTGAGCCTGATACTGGTACTCGTGTTAGATGAAAGCATCGGCTGGCGCAACATCTTTCTCCTAACGGGCGGCTTAGGGCTGATTGTTGCGCTGGTGATCTTCTTCGGCGTGCGCGAAATGCCGCGCGGCAAAGCCGAACCGGAACTTGAGGGCATGGCAGAGATCGCCGTTCACAAGATTGACCGCCAAGCGCTGGCTACCTTATTCAAACGCCGCACGCTCCTGCCATTATACATTCAAGGCTTTTTTGGCGTTTTCCCGTTAAATGTGATGACGTTCTGGTTCTTCACTTACATGGAAACCGAGCGCGGCTACGACGACGGCACGATCACGACAATCATGGGCGCAGCGGTGCTCACGATGGCGGCGGGCGCATTTCTCGGCGGCTATATCGGCGATTGGTTGTTCAAACGGACGCCGCGCGGCAGACTCATCGTCAGCTTCACAGGCGTTGTCTGCGCGATGGTAATGATGTACATCACGCTCAATGTGCCCAATGAGAACGTTGCGCTGTTTGGGATTCTGCTGCCCATCACGGCGCTGTTTGTGCTGTTCTCCGGTCCTAACGTCATTTCAACCGTTTACGACATCACGCTGCCCGAAGTCCGCAGTACATCGCTGGCGATTCAATATTTCATCGAGAACATCGGCGCGGCGTCCTCACCCGCATTGGTTGGCTGGCTGGCAGCAAGCACAGGCGCAAACTTAGGCTTAACGCAGGCGATTTTGCTCGTGTGTGTTTCGACCTATGCCCTGTGCGCGCTGTTTATGGCTGGTGCGGTGTACCTTGTGCCGCGCGATCTGGTGGTGCTGCGAGAGCAAATGCGCGAACGTGCTGCTGAGTCGCTGGCGTTGAGCGAGAATACGTAACAAGTAATGAGTAACGAGTAATGAGGGAAAAGAAAGGACTGAGGACGAAGGACTTAGGTCTGAGGGAAAAGAAAAGACGAAGAATTAAGGGCTTAGACGTGAGTGAAAAGCGAGCAGTGCGTACAGTGTGAAGGAAAGACTTCGTTTGGGTTGAGGGAGGACGGGGCATGGTGAAGATCAGTCCAGGCGGAAATGATCGGGCGCGTTTTGGTCGGCGGCGGTTGGATCGGCAGGGGCTTCGATGGTGGGGTTGTTGGTGCGGCTTTTGATCCAGCTAATGCCCATCATCACCAGGAAAATAACGGCCACGCCCAGGAAAATCAATTCGTCCCAGGAGCCAAGCGACCCATGCGCCAATATTAGTGGAATATTCACAGCGCCACCTCATGTACTCAAGAGCGGCTATTGTATCACAGCGGGGCAGCAATTGCACTATTTTTCACGAGACGTTCAGGTGAAAGCAAAATGGGTGACGGTGCAGAAATGCCCCCGGTAGGATTCGAACCTACGGCTCACAATGTTTAGGAAACATCGGCTCTATCCCCTGAGCTACGGAGGCGTGATTTTATTATAGTGGGCGGACAATAGGCAGTCAACGACACGGTTGGCGGAACTGCCGCCGAAGTGGACGGCGGGAAACAGGGCGCGCGCCGCTAAACT
>CALMZT010000636.1 GCA_937870805.1 uncultured Chloroflexota bacterium | reverse complement strand
CATTAGGCGACATCCATGTCTCTATGCCTACCGATTATCGCGCGCGCATTACCGTGCAAGCCAAGCGCCTGTTTCGCGTCTATGCCGATGCCGAACAGTATATTGAGGTTGAGCATGGTATCTTTATCACGCGCAGTGCCCTCTATATTGATGAAAGTGGTAACACTTCGCTTGTCAGTGACGATCAATTCCCATTGGTTGAACTGACAATCAGCGGCACTTTCGGAGATGCCTACCTTTCCTAAGAGGTCATGAGCATGTCGAGTTTCCTTATTCGTGACGGCTTGGAAAGCGATCTTGAGGCGTGCCTCGCACTTGACCATTCATGTATCACTGAACACGTTTGGCAGATGAATATTCAGCCCGGAACAGATCAATCGCAGATCTTGTTCAAAACGGAACGCCTGCCGCGCTCAATGGAAATTTTTCACCGTTCCGATTTAGCGCGTCTTCGTCTAGCGCTGGTCGATCAGGAATGTTTTCTGGTAGCTGCCGCGCGGGACAATGCTGATATTCTTGGATATTTGACAATGCGCAGTGATCCAGTACACTATATCGCCTTAACTCAGGATGTTGTGATTGCGCCGACGTATCGTCGCCATCGGATTGCCACACGTTTATTGCATGTTGCCAGGCAGTGGGCACGCGAACACGATCACTTGCGCCTCACAGTTGAAACACAAACTAAAAATTACCCCAGCATTAAGTTCTGCCAGGCTAACGGATTGAACTTTTGTGGTTTCAATGACCACTATTTTCCCAATGGCGACATTGCTGTATTCTTTACCCAATCTTTGCGTTAGCTCGATGAGGTGGGGATAAAGTGCTTGTCACTTTCCTCGATTTACTGAATGAAACCTTAGCAGCCGCGATTGTCGTCATCGCCTTCTCGATGCTGCTCTATAATCTGACCCGCAATTGGCGAAATCGTGTTGCGCGCAGTTCATCGTATGTGTTGGCATGTATTGTAGCTGCCTACGTATGCGACATTTTCGTTTCCTTTGCGCCCAGCCCCGGAACATGGGAAGCCGTGCTGCGCTTACAATGGGTGGGTATCGCTTTTCTGCCTGCCACGATGTTCCATTTATCGGATACACTGCTTGAGACGACTGGGCTTCCTTCGCGTGGGCGGCGGCGCAGCATTGCGCGTCTGCTCTACGCGATAGGTCTGCTCTTTCTGGTGCTCGCGGCTTTTACGGATTCGATTGTACAGACCTTAGAACGGACGCCTGTTGTCACGCTGCGCGCAGCGCCCGGCTTTATCATCTTCATTGCCTATTTCCTGATCGTCACATTTGCCGCCATCGTCAACGTGCAGCGTGCCCGTTTACGCTGTTTAACACGCGCTACACGTCGGCGTATGGGTTATCTGCAAATTGCCATGCTCACGCCACCCATCGGCATCTTCCCATTCTCGATGCTGCTGCCGCCACAAGAAGAATTCACACTCGGTGCATTCATCATCGTGAATCTGACGAACATGGTGGTTATCCTCATGCTCGTCTTTTTGGCGTATCCACTTTCGTTCTTCGGTTCGCGTATTCCTGACCGCATGGTGAAACGCGAACTCATGCGCTTTATGCTGCTGGGTCCCGGCACAGGGTTGCTGGCACTGGTGACGATTATCTACATGAGTCCTGCGACACGCATTCTCGGTTTCTCTGGCGAAAGTTTTATGCCTTTTGCGGTGGTTACTATCGTGTTGTGCTGGCAGTGGCTTGTCGACCTCATCCTGCCCCGGCTCGAAAAGCGCCTGATTTACTCTAACGAAGATTATGAGCAGCTCACCAAGTTGCAAACGCTCAGCGAACGACTGCTTACGCGCACAGACCTGTTACAGATGCTGGAAGGCGTACTCGCCGCGATCTGTGACTATTTACAGGTCAACACTGCTTTCGTCGCGTCTTTGAATGAGGGTTCGCCCGAAATTGTTACAGCAATTGGCACAGGACGCCCCAAAAGTACGTGGATTAGAGACGAAGCACTCTCACTCCAACAGGCTTTACAGGAAAACAAAACACAGCCTGATCCAGCAAATATACAAACGTGGCACTCGTATTGGATTGCGCCGCTGTACAGCAAGCGCGCGGGAAATAATAGTTTGAATGGTGCGAATGGCAGTGGCAACCCCATCGGCATTATCGCAATCCAGGCACGTGCTACGCAGCCTGATTTGACAGAAGAAGAACGCAAAACATTCGGCGCGTTCGTGCGCCGTGCTGCGCAAGCGCTCGACGATATGACGCTGCAAGGCGAAATCTATGCTGCGGTGGAAGGATTACTGCCGCAAATCAACGTGACACGCTCCCGCGCTGATGAGATGGAATATAAACCCGGACGTAATAAAAAGGTGAATGCGCCAAGCCTTACGGATGATCGTGAGCAAGTGATTGAACAAGTGCGTGCAGCGCTGCGACATTACTGGGGAGGTCCTGGTTTAACCAGCAGTCGTCTATTGGAGTTATCCGTTGTCCGCGCGGCACTCTCAGACAATGAAAATAATGCCGTGCGCGCCTTACGATCTGTGCTGCTCAAAGCCATTGAACAGCAGCGCCCTGAAGGCGAACGAAAGTGGTGGAGTCCTGAATGGACAATTTACAATATTCTTGATTTGCGCTTTGTCGAGCGCCATAAAGTGCTGGATATTGCCGATAAGTTAACGATGAGTGAGGCAAATTTTCACCGTAAGCAGCGTGTGGCGATTGAGGCTGTTGCCGACACTTTGATCGATCTGGAGCAGGCTAACGCAAAATAATAACAATTCATCTATCATAGAAATTCGCTGTGAAACGTTTTTTCATATAAAATTATTGTTATGAACGATCTTTTTAAGAAAATCAACACCTTAGTCAACGCGACTGTTAACGATCTTCTCGGCTCTGAGTCGTCATATCGGAAATCGCTAACTCCTGCGCAACTTGGCAAAGACATTGACCGCGAAATTGTCGCGCTCCGTCAAAAAGTCAACGAGGCTTTAGAACACGAAACCCGACTTCAGCAGCAGGTGGTTTCGCTGGACGACGAGCTAACGCGCTGGGACCGTCAAGCTGATGAGGCTGTCTCGCAGGGCAATGATACAGCAGCACGCGACGGCATCGCAGAGTTGCAAGTGGTTGAGCGTCGTCGCATCATCGTTGAGACAGACTTGAATGACCACCGGCTGGTCTCTCAGGAACTCATCTTG
>CALMZT010000635.1 GCA_937870805.1 uncultured Chloroflexota bacterium | reverse complement strand
CAACATCCCGAACATGCCGGACGAATCCGCGCGGTGTGGCAGCGCATCGAAGAAGTGGGCTTGCTGGCGCAGTTGTTACAAATCCCGCCAGATGAAGTGAGTTTAGAGAACTTACAAATGGTGCATTCTCAAAAGTATCTGGATGCGCTGGCAAAAATCCATGCCATGCGATTGAAGCAAACGGCGCATCTTGACGCCGATACTTATTTCAGCCCGAATTCGTATGAAATTGCACGGCTGTCAGCAGGCGGCGTAGTACGAGCTGTGGAAGCGGTATTGACGGGTAAAGCCGATAATGCGCTGGCAGCGGTGCGTCCGCCGGGGCATCACGCCATGACCGATCATGCAATGGGTTTCTGCATCTTTGGCAATATCGCTGTGGGGGCACGATATGCACAAAAAGCACACAATATCCAGCGCATCATGATTGTGGATTACGATGTGCATCATGGCAACGGCACACAGGCAATGTTTTACGACGATCCAAGTGTGTTGTTTCTCTCGACGCATCAATATCCGTTTTATCCCGGCACAGGCGCACTCAACGAAAATGGAGAAGGCGCGGGCAAGGGCTATACGATTAATGTGCCTTTAGCGGGCGGTCATGGCGACAACAACTATGCCCAGATTTTCGAGAAGATCGTGTGGAAAGCGGCAGAACGTTTTCAGCCAGAGTTGATACTCGTTTCTGCTGGTTTTGATGCACACTTCGCTGACCCGCTGGCACAAATGCGCTTGAGCCTTACAGGATACGCGAACCTCACACGCGAACTTATTGCGATGGCGAAACAGTTGTGTGGCGGTAAAATCGTTTTTGTGATGGAAGGCGGCTATAACCTTGAGGTGTTGAGCAACGGCGTGCTGAATGTCGCCTATGCCCTGTTAGGTAATCCTGATGTCAGTGACCCATTGGGGCTGAATAAGAAGCCTGAGCCTGACATAGCGCCGCTGATTGACTCACTGAGAAAAATTCATCACCTAGAATGAGCGTTTAACTGTCTTCGGGTTTTGCCAGCGGGTTATTGCGTTTATCGAATTCGTTATCAGGCTTCGGTGATTGGCTATCTTGTTTTGCTTCCTTTACAACAAGGTCCAAGCGCTGCAAAACCACCAGAATTACCCAAATCACCACGACGGCTGTGAGCGCTAAGAACCATGCGCCAGCGCCTACCGCCATCCCTACAGCGGCAGTTGACCAGATGCTGGCAGCCGTCGTCAGATTCTTGACATCGTTATCCCCCTTGACAATCGTGCCCGCGCCCAAGAAGCCAATGCCCACGACAATGTTGGCGGCAACACGTGCTGAAGTGTCCCCCGGAAACGCATAAATGGACAAGAGGGTGAACAAGCAGGAACCAACGCCGACGAGCATGTGTGTGCGCAGTCCAGCGGGATGCCCGCCGCGTTCACGATCAAGACCGATGAGCATAGAGAGCAGCGCGGCGAGGATGAGCAGGGCAGCGACCTGAGCTTGCAGTTCAAGTGACATAAAGTTTAAGAGAATGTTAAATCATTGATCTCATTATAAAACAAAATCGTTACTTCTTACAGCGAAGTCAGGATGAACGTATCAAGGTGTGGAGCGCCGGAGACCAAAGACTCCGTGTTCACCACCCATACGCGCAACGGCACGCTGCCAACTGTTGCCTTCTGCGCCCATCGCTTCATCAACGTATTGAAAATCGCTTTTGCGCATAAATTCCAGAAGTTCGCTTTGCAGACGCCGCCAAATATCGCTCTGCATGTTGATGAGCAGTTTGGCGTGTTCGGCAACGTTGGTTTCGCGCAGCACCTGCCGAAAATGTTCCAAGCATAATCCCTCAGAGACACGATAAGCCGCCTGCATACGCTCATCGGCAAGGTGCTGGCTGAGGATGCTGATGTACTGAGTCTCGCTTTCGGTTTGCAGCTTGCAAGCCATACAGGGCTGTTCAGGCTCTAAGGCAGCGGCGAGAGCAGCGTTGGGATTTTGTTGAAATAAACGCGCAAACCCACGCGGCGAAGCAGAGTTTGGTGCGGCTTGTTCGACCACTTTGAGCAGTTCATCAATCACCTGTTCATACAAGACCGCGATACCCAACGCATTGCCGAGTTTCACCAACTGCCAGCCATGTTCATTGCATAAGCCGCGACTGGCACGAAATTTGCTCTGAATACTAGGGTCGGTCACGAACTCATAGAGCGTGGCGTCGAGCATGTTGGTGACATCACGCCGCAGCAGGTTGCAGACCGCGCAGCCCGCTTTGGGGAAGGTCTCAAGGAGATCGAAGTAGCTAAAGGGCGTGAGCAATGCTGTTCCTTCTCGTTACACAAAAAAGCCTCTACCAGCGTTAGAGCTTGGCAGAGGCTTTTCATCTTTGCAGACCGATTATTTGCTTTCCTGAATGCCCTTGCGCAGCGTTTCGACCTGCTGGCGGTGGGCGTCGAAAGTTTTTTGCTGATTGGCGTAGCGTTCTGCCATCACGTCCAGGCGGCTGAAGATCGGCGTGAGCACCTGATTGCCGTACTGCGTCAGGCGGTTGCGTTCCTTCTGAATCAGATCATCTAACGCGGTGTGATACTTGGCAATCAGTTCATCGACTCGTTGATTGAAATCGCGCTTGGTATCTGCTGAGAGGCGGCGCAGATAGCGAATAGCAAGTAAGCCGCCGGGTATTGCCAACACTGTGCCCAGAATAAGTCCGGGCAGCGCCAACGCCCCAGCACCAGTTCCAATGACAGGACCCGCTGTGCCAACGGTGGCGATAAGCGTGACGACAAAACCGCTGAGGGCGGCTAATGTACTCAACATGAAACCGTTCAAGTTAGTATTGAAGATGGTTTGGATGTCACCTGCCACTTTGCCGCTGGAATAGGAGCGCAGTTCGCCTTCGGCAAGCCGAATCGCTTCTTGCAGGCTCTCGCGCTGTTCGGCATAGACGCCCGCGTCAAGTCCGCCGATT
>CALMZT010000634.1 GCA_937870805.1 uncultured Chloroflexota bacterium | reverse complement strand
GGCGCGTCCGGTTGAACGACTTGTTAGACGGCACTTTCTGTGGCCCGAGGAGCATGGCAGCACTGTAGCTGGAAGACGAGGAAGTGAGCAAGCTGAACCGTCCGGAGTTCGGCGGTGATGACGAGCCGGGGAAGGCAGGCGTTCTGTTTCTGCTGCGGCAGGTGCGGCCGGCTTCAAGAAGGGACTGGAGAAGCGCAGAACCGCGAGCGAGCAACCGAGCGCTCGAGCAACAATGCAGTGACGCAGCCATAAGTTGCTTTTGAAGCTGATTTTCGTGACCATTGCAATACTCCTCGTACAACATAGTTAACGGCTCGGCTGCCCTACGCCACCAGAACAAAGCGCACCAGGTTCAGGTGCTTCTCCACGTTTCTCGTAATTGCGAATAAAGTCTGTCAGGCGATTATCACCTGCCTCTGTGAGTTGCAGCTGATAACCCCATGCACTCACGACAATCGGACTCTCTAAATTAGAATATGGCGCAAGCAACCGATGCGAACCACCTCCTGTAA
This sequence comes from uncultured Chloroflexota bacterium, assembly GCA_937870805.1. Lineage (GTDB taxonomy): Bacteria > Chloroflexota > Anaerolineae > Aggregatilineales > Phototrophicaceae > JACAER01. The sequence continues at coordinate 1,572 of CALMZT010000634.1, read as the reverse complement.
TGTCTCGCAGGCGTTGTATCTGCTCAGTGGGAAGATCAGGACGATAGGCGATCCAAACTGCGCCGTGTTCGAGCGAGTGCAGCGCAAATTCTGTTCCTATAGGCGTATCGTAGATACCGCAGTTTTGCCAGCTTGGATGATGAATTCCTCCGGGAGGTGGCAGCTCATCGTTAGGGTAGCTGACTGTTTCTTGATGTCCCCCTTGAACGAAAATGCGTTCAACACCGTTAATGTCAACGCTTCGACTTTGCCAGGAATTAAACGCGACGGCTCCCATAATTCCAAGAATAAAGAAGAGTGTTCCACCAATGATGGTTCGTTCTATCGTAAATAAATGACTATAACGATCCAAAAACGTGGATTTTTTCGAACGCTTTGAAACTATTGTTTTCTTGCTCATCAAATACTCCCAAACCTGTTATTTTGAATTACCAACACTGCGCCCACTGAGATACCCTATATAGGCTGGGACCAGGGGTAGTACACATGGCGACAAAAACGAGAATAATCCCGCTATAACGGCGATAAAAAACGTGGGTGTGGTGGCATCTCTGAGCGACACATCGAGCCAAAGCCCATTCCGCTGCGCCCAGATTGCAATCCATTTCATCTGCTCTGTCAGGATCAAAATGCCGATAGCGATCAAAAAAATGCCACTCATGATCTGTATCTTGCGAGTATGTCGCTTAAAGTGGCCTAACATATGAGCAGCGCGATCTATCCCTAAACCAATCAATAGAAACGGGATACCTAGCCCAAGTGCATAACCTGCTGAGAGGAACATCGCTTGCCCAGCGGTCTTCTGACTGAAACCGAGGGTCAGGATTGAACCCAGTATTGTGCCAATGCAAGGTGTCCATCCGGCAGCGAAAAAGACACCAATCAATACCGAAGACAACAGCCCAGCAGGACGTGTTGCATCCCACATTGGGCGCGTGTCATAGTTCAACCAGCGAACGTTGAATATGCCTAAATTAAACAACCCAAATACAATGACGACTACGCCGCCAATCTGCGCTAACAGTGTTTTGTATTCGACGAACGCTCGACCAATAACTGTAATTGTTCCACCCCAGCCGATGACGAACGTCAGTGAAAAGCCCAACACGAAGAGTAATGAGTGAAGGAAGGTTGTAAATCGCCCTGACTGCGCTGTAGTTTGTATGACAGGTGTTGGAGCTATATGGTCACTCACAGTGTCTCCCTTTTTAATGTGTTAGTTTTATGGTGTACTGCTGGCACCAGCAGTCGCCAGTTCAGCATCAATCATCGACACAAACACTTCGTAAGGTTGTGCGCCGACCAGAGGCCGCCCGTTGATGAAAAATGTTGGTGTACCAGTGGCACCTAATCGCTGTGCCTCAGCGGTGTCAGCTAAAACTTCCTGACGCACTACTGAATCAGCCAGACATGAGGTGAATTGCTCAGTGTTCAATTCTGCCTGCGCCGCGTAAGTAATCAGGCTTTCCTGACTAAAGTTACCTTGATTGGCAAATAGCAAGTCGTGATAAGCCCAAAATGCGTTCTGGTCATTGGCGCATTCGCTGGCAATCGCAGCATCCTCTGAGGTTG
>CALMZT010000633.1 GCA_937870805.1 uncultured Chloroflexota bacterium | reverse complement strand
TCAGGCAAGAGTACACTCATTAATGAGGTATTCCTGTCACAGTATCCGCAGACTGTGGTGATTGACCAGGACGCCCTCAGTACGAACAATCGCTCAAACCTCGCGACGTATACGGGCATGATGGACACGATACGCCAGCTTTACGCCAAAGCCAATAAGGTCAACGCTTCACTGTTCAGCTTCAACTCCAAAGGCGCGTGCGAAAACTGTCAGGGGATTGGCTTCATCTATACCGATCTTGCATTCCTTGAGCCAATTCGTACTCCTTGCGAAATCTGCGGCGGCAAGCGCTTTAAGGATGAAGTGCTGGAGTATAAGTTGAAGGGCAAGGCGATCAACGAAGTGCTGGAGATGACCTCGCTAGAAGCGCTCAACTTCTTCGAGAAAAAAGACCTACAGCATCAGTTAAGCACGATTGTGGATGTAGGCTTGAACTATATCACGCTGGGACAGCCGTTGAGCACGCTGTCGGGCGGTGAGTGCCAGCGCGTCAAACTTGCCAGCGAATTGACCAAACAAGGCAGCGTTTACGTGATGGATGAGCCGACAACGGGACTTCACATGGCGGACGTGGGCAATCTGCTGCGCATCATGAACCGCCTGGTCGATGGCGGCAATACGGTGATCGTCATCGAGCACAATCTCGACGTGATTAAAAACGCCGATTGGGTGATTGACATGGGTCCTGAGGCGGGTCATCGAGGCGGTGAAGTCATCTTTGAAGGCACACCGAAAGAGTTGATAGAAGCAGAGCACTCGTTAACGGGTGAGTATCTGCGCAACTGGACCGTCGCAAACCCTACATAATGACACCAACCCCTTATGCTTGAAATAAGCAGCGGTGCAAGACTTACCCCTCCCTAAATCCCGTCGCTTCGCTTATGCCACTGGCGTTGAGAGGGACTTTAAAACGCAAACGTTTTTGTTTTGCTCCCTCTCTCCATGCAAATGGGGAGAGGGTTGGGGAGAGGGGTTTAACACCTGCCTACATTCAACAAATTAAGGAGCAGCAATGGCAAACGAAACCATGATCCCCGCCCTTCCGTGCCGTTCGATTAAGGAGACGCTGGAATTCTACGTGGCGATGGGCTTCGAGATTACCTATCAGCAGGAGCGACCCAACACCTATGCGTGCGTGAAGCACGGCAGCATCGACATTCATTTTTTCACGCTGAAAGACTACGACCCCGCGCAGTCGTACAGCACATGCCTCGTCATCACGGACGATGCGGACGGTCTGCATCAGGCGTTTGCGGCGAGTCTGCGACAGCATTACGGCAAGCTGCCGGTGGCGGGTATCCCGCGCATCACCAAGCCGAATAACAACAATTCGGCGGGAGACCGTCGCTTTAACGTCATCGACCCCGGCGGCAATTGGGTACGTTTCATACAGCAAGTTGAGAAGCGAGAAAGTCCTGAAAAGCCAGAGGCAACGTTAACGACAAAGTTGGCGCGCGCCTTCCACGCAGCGGAATTACAAGCCGAACATGGCGACCATGAAGCCGCCGCGAAAATGTTGGACAAGGCGCTGGCACACGACGAGCCTGCACCCGCCACGCAGCGCGTACAGGCGCTTGTCCTGCGCGCGACAATAGCGGTCACGTTGGGCGATCAGGCGCTTGCCCAACAAATACTTGCTGATGTGCGGCAGATGGCACTTGAAGAGGATGAACGTGCGGCGCTGGTTGACGAATTCGAGCGTGTAGAAGATTTGGAGAAGATGCTGCAATAGCACACGGTTTTAAACATCTATCACCAAAACCCTCCATCTATCCACCAACCCCTTATGATGAAAATAGCAATGGGTACACAGGAGACACGACGCGATGGAGTCGTTACAGACATTTTTTACCACAACGGAAGCCGTGATATTCACACGCTGGCGCAATACATTCAGCAGCATGTCAATGAAAACCGGGAAAGGGTATTTGAGAAGGTA
>CALMZT010000632.1 GCA_937870805.1 uncultured Chloroflexota bacterium | reverse complement strand
ATGCTTGTAACTGCTCAACGGCAGCAGGCGTTCTACCCACGACCATACGCCCAAACCACGTCTTGCGGATGCTTGCAGGGTCGCGCCCAATAGTCTCACAATGCCGATGCAGAATATTCATGCGTTCAGTGTATTTCTCAAGATTCGCGTCCGATAGATTCCACCAGTCTGCGTGCCGTGCTGCTGCCAGCATCGTCTTTTCACCTGCTCCACCGACGACGAGCTTAGGTGTAGGGTCGGGCTTCGGCTCACAGTACGCCTCGATAACACTGTAATGCTTGCCTTGATACGTGACTTTGCCTGGCTCAGTCCACATGCGCTTCAAAATTTCCAGCGTATCATTAAGCTGTTTAAGCCGCACGCCTGCGCTAGGAAATGGATAGTTGTACGACTTAAACTCATCTTCTTTCCACGCCGCACCCACGCCCATGATGAAGCGTCCTTGGCTGAAAACTTGCAGGGTCGCGCCCATCTTCGCTAGCAGTGCGGGATTGCGATACGATTGCCCCATCACCATTGGTCCCACATCGAATTTTGTCCACTTGGCTGCCAAAAATGACAGCGCTGTCCATGCTTCGTAGGTGTACAAATCTCCCCACTGTAAATGATCGGTCATCCATAGACTTTTGAAATGACCCTCTAGTTTGGGTAGCATTACATCCAGATCATCCATCCATTTTGTAAGCGGACTTTTAGGATGGCGCTCAATTAACGCAAGACCAAAATCAACAGCCATTGGCAGTATCCTTTATGAGTAAGTGAGCAGCAATAATTCCGTTGCAAATGTCAAAAACACTTAGCTCGACTTTGCACATGACAATCTTTGCTTAAGGTGTCTCGGTGAGAGAAATCAATCAAAACCTGTCAGACTTTTCGAATATTGGCATGATCTCAAGATATTTGAAAAATCATCGCTGTTGTTTGAACTCACCGAAAAGTCTCTGAAAATATGATTGTTGAGATGTGCAAAGTCGAGCTTAGGCAAAAAAGTTTCAACGAGTTCTTTCTATAAAGACCTACTCTTGTGAAAACGCGGCGTCTCGGTAGTTCAATCCTCTGCTCTTACCTTGGCGTTCTTGGCGACTTGGCGGTTCAAAACTGTATTTTTAAACAGGCTGTACACATTACACAACAAAATGGACTACCCTTCTTGCGCTACCTCCCACTATACTCATCGTCTTCGTTACTCATTATTTGGAAACAAAAATGGCTACCATTAAACTTGTTACGGAAATTCCAGGACCCAAAAGCCGCGAGATGGTCGCGCGCCGTGAAGCTGCTACCCCACGAGGCGCAGCAAAGCTCACGCCCATCGGCGTCGCCCATGCGGATGGCTCCACTGTAACCGACGTGGACGGCAATGTGCTGATTGACCTCGCGGGCGGTATCGGCGTGCTGGCTGTCGGACATCGCCCGCCCCAGGTCGTTGAAGCGATGCGCGAACAGTTGGATGATCTGATTCATTTCTGTTCCATCGTCGGCACGTATGAGTCTTACGTGCGCGTCGCCGAACTGATGAATGAGATCACGCCGGGCACACATCAAAAGAAGACAATTCTGCTCAACAGCGGCGCGGAAGCGGTGGAAACGGCGGTCAAGCTGGCGCGCAGTTTCACGCAGCGTCCTGCGCTCATCGTGTTCGAGGGTGCGTATCACGGACGCACCAATCTGACACTGGCGATGACCAGCAAGTATGGCTTATTCAAGAAAGGCTTCGGTCCCTTCGCGCCAGAAATTTACCGTTTGCCCTTCCCTAACCTGTACCGCCGCCCGACAGAGATGAGCGAAGAACAGTTCATCGACTGGTCAATTGCCCAACTGGAAAATGCCCTGATCGCGCAGGTTGACCCCTCAGCCGTCGCGGCAATTGTCATCGAGCCTGTGCAGGGTGAAGGCGGATTCATCGCCGCGCCGCCGCGTTTCCTCCAACGTATCCGCGAGATTTGCACTGAACATGGCATCGTCATGGTGTGTGATGAGATTCAATGCGGCTTCGGACGCACGGGTAAGCTGTTCGCCAGTGAGCACTATGGCATCGTGCCTGACCTGATGACGACTGCGAAATCATTAGCGGCGGGAATGCCTCTGGCAGCCGTCACCGGGCGCGCCGACGTGATGGACGCACCGCATCCCGGCGGTTTGGGCGGCACCTACAGCGGCAATCCGTTAGCCTGTGCGGCGGCGCTTCAAGCAATTGATATGATTCGCCAGCCTTCGTTCCTGCAAGGCGCGCAGCAGGTTGCCGATACGCTCTGCCGTTACATGAAGCAGTGGCAGGAAGAATGCGAAATCATTGGCGACGTGCGCGGCTTGGGTGCAATGCTGGCGATGGAGTTCGTGACAGACCGCGCCAGGAAGACGCCGTTCAGTCCCACCGATACGACACAAATCACCACTGAAGCCCTGAAGCGCGGCGTCATTTGTATCCGCGCCGGGTTGTATAGCAACTGCGTGCGCTTCCTGCCTGCGCTCAACATCTCGCAGGAACAGCTTGAAGAAGCGCTCGTAATCGTCGGCGACGCCGTGCGTATCGTCAACGCCAGCAAGCAGCCTGTT
>CALMZT010000631.1 GCA_937870805.1 uncultured Chloroflexota bacterium | reverse complement strand
CGCACGAATGCCTTCAAGCGGAGTAACTGCTGCTTTCGGCGTCCCATGATAATTCCCTAACAAAACTTCTGCGTCATCAGCGTTTGGACCCAAAACGGCAATCGAGTTCAAGTCTTTGCGCAGCGGCAAGAAATGGCGCGCATTCTTGAGCAGGACAATCGACGCACGCGCCGCCTGCAAACTGAGTTCAGCGTGTGCGTCGCACGCAACGATCTCATAAGGTGTTTGTGCGTATGGGATCATTTCGGGCGGATCAAACATACCGAGGCGGAAACGAGTTCGGAACAAGCGCTTTACAGCTTGGTCAATCGTTGTTTCATCAATCAAGCCCTGCTCAACAGCTTCCCCTAACGCCTTGTACGTATCGCCACAGCACAGATCGCAGCCCGCTTTGACGGCAAGCGCGGCGGCTTCGACAGCAGTGTTGGCTAAACCGTGATCGCGGTAAATGTCATCAATTGCTCCACAGTCAGAAACGACATGCCCTTCAAAACCCCACTGTTCACGCAGAATGTCCTGAAGCAGAGTCGGGCTGGCACAGCAGGCTTCGCCATTGGTGCGATTGTAGGCACCCATGACTGCATTAACCTGCGCTTCCTGTACGCAAGCCTGAAAAGCGGGAAGATAGGTTTCCCATAGATCATGTTCATTGGCAAGCGCGTTGAAACCATGACGTTCCGCTTCGGGTCCGCTGTGAACGGCGAAATGCTTGGCACACGCAGCAACTTTCAAGTAGCGCGGGTCATCCCCTTGCAATCCTTTGATGAAGGAAACCGCTAAGCGTGCCGTCAAATAGGCATCTTCGCCGTAGGTTTCCTGTCCACGCCCCCAGCGCGGATCACGAAAGATATTGACGTTAGGCGACCAAAACGTCAGCCCTGTGTAGATGCGGCGAACGCCATTGCGCACAGCGTCATGGTGTTTGGCGCGCGCTTCGTCCGAAATCACGACGGCGATGCGATGTAACAAATCGGGATTCCACGTAGCGGCAAGACCAATCGCCTGTGGAAAAACGGTAGCAATACCCGCGCGTCCAACACCATGCAAGCATTCATTCCACCAGTGATAGTATGGAATACCTAAACGCTCGATAGCAGGCGAACCGCTGCCCATTTGTCCGATCTTTTCATCGAGCGTCATGCGGCTGATGAGATCGTCAAGACGTTCCTCAAGGAGGAGATTTGCATCTAAATAAGGTGCTGAAGTATCCAATGATTCCTCAATAAGAATGGAATGCTCACAATTTACATTCCTGCAAACGCCTCATCAATAGCATCACACCAGCAGTGGATGATGACGAGGTGTTCTTCCTGAACACGCGCTGTTGTCTGTGAGGATACAGTGAGCACGTAATCGGCTTCTGCATTCTGTAAGCCGCGTTCGCCTGTCAACCCAATGGTAATCGCGTCACATTCTGTCGCTGCCTGAAAACCACGCAGCACGTTTGCAGAGCGTCCACTCGTCGTCAAACCAACAATCACGTCTCCCGCCTTTGCCAGCGCGTAGACCTGGCGGGCAAACACTTCGTCGTAGCTGTAGTCATTGCCAATGCAGGTCAAGACGCTGGTATCAGTGGATAGTGCAATCGCAGCGAGCGAACGGCGTTCAGCTTTGTATCGTCCAACGAGTTCACCGACAAGGTGCTGTGCTTCCGCTGCGCTGCCACCGTTACCGAATACCAGCACTTTATGACCGTTACGCAGCGCTTCGATGATGACTTGTGAGGTTGTTTCAATCATAGGCACAAGTTGCTGAATCGTGCGTTCGCGGACGACTATACCCTCACGTAACGCTGTAATGATGGCTGCCATATAAATTCCTCGTTATGCATAAGTCGGTGAACATGAGCGACGTACCATCAGACGCGGCTGCACGATGACCCGACTCAGGTGTGCTTCTTTCGATGGGTCTTGAATCAAACTCATGAGTAGACTCATTGCCTGCTGCGCCATATCACCGACGGGTTGGCGAATTGTTGTCAACGCAGGGAAGGTATCGCTAGCTTCTTCAATATCATCAAACCCCATGATTGAAACGGCTTCGGGGACACGCCAGCCAATCTGCCACGCACCGCTAACCGCGCCGAGTGCCTGTAAATCGGAGGTACAAAGGATAGCAGTTGGCGGCATTGGCAGGCTTAAAAGTCGCTGCACCGCGCCAATCGAGGCAATGCGCGTATACGGGCACGATTGAAGATAGCCATCTACCCACGTTAGAGATTTTTCCTCAACAAACTGCTGGAAGGCTGCCCAACGCTCACGTATACCTGCATGGTTCGTGTTACCAATGAAGGCGATGCGGCGGTGTCCCAATGCAAAAAGATAATCTAATCCCAGACGTGTGCCGCGTTCCTCGTCAATGTTGACAAAAGGAGTGACAGCTTTTGTGCCACAGGCGACGGCAACATATGGGGTGCCCGATTCACGCAAATCTTCAAACACTGCCTGATCTCCAGGCATGTCACCAATAATAAGCAAGCCATCGAACCAGTTGCGCATAAATTTAAGCTGTCGGCGCACGGTCTCTAAGTCATATTCAGCGTGTCCCATCAACAATTCGACACCTTGAGCATGAGCAATGCGCTGCAATTCACGCGCCATGAGGCTGAGAAATGGATCATTGATGTCGCGAATGATTGCGCCAATCACGCCTGTCCGTTGGGTGCGTAAGGCAGAGGCAAACGGATTCGTTTGATAACCAAGGCGCTTGACCGCTGTCATCACTTGCTGGCGCGTTGCCTCGCTGATTTTGACATTCTGATCGAGACGTGGATTCAGAACTCGTGAGACGGTACCGGGAGAAACACCGGCTTCTTTGGCGACTTCTGCAATCGTGACTCGTCCGCGATTTGTCATTTTTAGCACTTTCTAAAAAATCGTTTTCATAACAATCTGCGCGATAAAGAAGCATTTTCCTGTACAAATGATACAAGCCGGGTTGGCTATCCGCTTGACAACGACGATAACTTTAGATAATCTGTCATTATAATGCAAACGATTGCATTGTGATGCTTGAAGTTTGGATTTTTTGTGAATATAAAGAACTATTTTGACATCTTTTTTCAAGCTTTAAAAAGTATTTCGTCTGCGCAGTTAGAGCAGGCAACTGCCATTTTAGACGAAGCCTATTGCTATGACCGCACCATTTTTGTCATCGGCAATGGGCAAAGTGCTGCGACTGCCAGTGCTTTCGCTTTAGATTTAACCAAGCAAACCGCTTCAACACTTTTAAAACGTCGTTTTCGCGTGATTTCCCTTACCGACAATTTGTCGGCTATTACCGCGTGGGCGAATGATGTTAGCTACGAAGCGATCTTCACAGAACAACTCAAGAGTTTGTTCCGTCCAGACGATGTCCTCATTGCTGTCAGCGTCAGTGGCAATTCACCGAATGTCGTCAAAGCCTGCGAATGGGTGTGTCAGCAAGGCGGACAGATCATTGGGTTAGTCGGATTTGATGGTGGGAGTATAAAACAGCTTGCCGATGTTTGTATAGTCGTGAACAGTCACGATTACGGACATGTTGAGACGGCACACGTTGCCTTGATGCATTATTGGGTAGACCTGTTTCGCGGAAGGCTTGCCCAATGAGTGCTGCAAAAAGACTCGTGCTTGGATTGGATTTTGGCGGCACAAAACTGGCAGCCGGCGTCGTAGATTTAACCTCCAAGCAGCTCATTAATGAGGTCAGAACAGCCACACCCGGACGAGAAGGCGCACAAGCCGTGTTTGCTGATATGATCGCTCTCACCGAGCAGTTAGACAGCGTAGAGTCCATCGAAGCGATTGGCGTTTGCTTCGGCGGATTAGTGCGTAGAGGCGAGATTATTCGCTCCCTGCACGTCGACGGATACTCTAGTTTCCCACTGCGCAATCGTTTGCATGAGCGTTTTGGCAACCGCGAGATTCGTATTGCCAATGACGCCAACGCCGTTGCCTTAGGAGAATGGAAATTCGGCGCAGGGCAAGGTGTACAGTCGATGTTATTTCTGACAGTGAGTACGGGTATTGGCGGCGGCATTATCCTGGATGGACACCTGATCGAGGGTCCAAAAGGATTAGCCGGGGAAATTGGGCACGTCATCGTCGTGCCGAATGGTCGCCACTGCCCCTGCGGACGGCGTGGATGTCTGGAAACTGTTGCGGCTGGTCCTGCGATGGTGCGAAGCGCACGGGAATTG
>CALMZT010000630.1 GCA_937870805.1 uncultured Chloroflexota bacterium | reverse complement strand
CTCACCTACACAGACAGCCTTCGGTTCAGTGCCCGCATCACGCGTCATGCGGTTGAGCTTCGCCTTGTCCCTGCGACAATTGGCCGGCTTCGGAGACCCAGCGTCGTCCCAGGGCTCCTCAATGGCTTCTCCTGTTCCGCCGGAGATCTGGATCTTGCGGCCACTTGTCCTTCGATCCACGTCTCCGCAGTCGAGGATTTCGTGGAGTCGATTCTCAAGGCGTCTGGGCGCGTGCTGCCTGTCGTCGTGCTCGTCGGCGTGGCGTTAGCATTGATTGGTGCGAAAAGTTGGCGCGCTCGTGGGCAATATCTCATCAATCTGGCAGTGCTGGTATTGGTCGCGTTTGTGGTGTTCGTGCCGCTGTTCGGCTTCTCGCTGCAATCGCCCAACGACTTCTGGCGGCGCACGGCAGGGCGTTTGCTCGGCGACGATGTGATTGAAACCACGGACGAAGCAGGCAACATCGTGCAGGTTCAGGTGCCGTTAGAGGAGCGCATCGCGGCGTTCCAGCGTAACGTACCTGTGCTGCTGGACAACATTCGTAACGCGCTGTTGATGTACAACTGGAAGGGTGACGTGGCGTGGATTAGCAACGTGCCCAATTACCCGCAGATGGACACCCTCACCGGCGCGTTTTTCATCGTCGGCCTGGCAGCGTGGCTGGCGCGCATGTTCCGGCGACGTGACCCTGTGGATTGGTTGATGCCCGCCGCGTTGTTTATCATGCTCCTGCCTTCGGCGTTGTCGATTGCTTATACAGTGGAAAATCCCAGCGCGACACGCACCAGTGGCTCGATGCCGATGGCATATCTGTTCGCGGCGCTGCCTTTAGCGGTGATCGCGTCGTCGGGAAAGCGTTTACTGCCGGATAAGTTGGCGCGCGGCATGTTGGTCATCGTGCCAACCATCGTGATTTTGGCGGCTTATACGACGAATTCCTTTAACTTTTTTGAGCTTTACAACAGCAGTTACCTTATATCATCGCTGCCCTATACGGAAATTGGGGCTTCCCTGCGAGGTTTCGTTGAAAATGGCGGCAGTTACGGCAACGCCTTTATGATCGGTTATCCCTACTGGTGGGATCATCGCGCGATTGGTATTGAAGCGGGACGTACCGACTGGCCCAATGGTATTGATACCAGCTTCATGAGTATTCCCGATTTTATCCGTGAGGCGGTTGAGTGTCGCAGTGGGGACTATCAACTGAACCCTGATCGCGACCTGTTGTTCTTCCTGTCACCGGACGATGTGGATACACAGGCGCAGTTGCAAACATGGTTCCCCACGGGATACGGCAGTTTTTATCCAACCTATCAGATCGGTGATCAATATTACCAGTTCCGTGTGCCGCGTTTGGGTTACGAAGCGTTGCAGACGTATATTGACACGTACAGCACCGGACCACGCTGCTGAGACATCTATTTCCGCGAGACAAAACGTACTCTTGGTTGTACGCTAAAATCAAGGCACAATGGGGTAGGGTGCAGTTGCTTCGCTTACATATTGCGCCTTTCTCAATAAAATGGGAGTAACTACTGTTATGCAGGTTCAGCTCGAACAAGGGGTTTAAACCCCTTGTTCACAGGTTCAGGGTGCGTAACATCAGTGAGTAATCCACGCTTCGCGCGTGTATATACGCCGTATTTGGGTTGATTTATAGGCAGTCTATGGCTGAAGTTTCTTTCAATTCTGGGCGTCGAAATCCGTTCACTCCGAGCAATCTCTTGTGCGCCGTGCTGCTGGCTGCGGTTTTGCTGGTGGGTGGCTATTTCCGTTTCGTCGGGATGAACTGGGACGATTATTCGCACTGGCATCCTGACGAGCGCTTTATCACGCTGCAAGTGCTGCCTGCGGTGGGTACATCTTTGTCATTCACGGGACAAGACCCGCTTTCAGAATTGAATTTGTGTGCGCAGCGCTACCCCGATACAAATGGCGTTGGCGGTTATTTTGATACCCAGTGTTCGGTCTGGAATCCCAATAATGTTGGTGTTGGGCGCTACGTGTATGGCACACTGCCGCTGTTCCTTGCCAACATGGTCGACGATACGTGGCGCTGGCTTGCCTATGGTGACGATGGCAGACCGGACGCCGAAATGGTTGCCGCTGGCTTGCCTGCCGACGATCCACTGCCCGGTTTGCGCTACGATGGCGGGCATATCTCGTGGCGTTTTATGTCGGCGCTGCTGGATACCGGAACGATTGTGTTGACCTTCCTCATCGGGATGCGGCTGCATGGTAAATGGATCGGCTTGCTGGCAGCGCTGTTGTATGCGGCGTCTCCGCTGCCCATCCAAAAAGCGCACTACGGCACGGTGAATGCAGCAACAGGCTTTTTCGCGGCGCTGGCGCTGTTGTTTGCGGTCACAATCCAGAAAAAAGGCGGGGTGTGGAATTACATCCTGTTTGGCTTGTCATTTGCTGCCGCGCTGGCGGGGCGTATCAACATCGCGCCGATGTTCGGTCTGGCAATTGCTGCCGCCGTGCTGCGCATCGCGCCCGCCTTTGACAGCAAAATCGACAATGAAGAACGCAACGAAATCGTCTCACAAAATATTTTAGGTCTCATTTTGGCGGCGCTGGCTGCGGTCATCGGCTTCCGCATCTTTAATCCTTATGCCTTTATGGGTCCCAGCTTCTTCGGTTTTGGCATTAATCCGCGCTGGCTTGCCGACGTGCAGTCGTCCAGCTACGATGTCAGCGGCTTGCAGGACTCACCGCCGAACTGGCAGTGGGTGGGTCGCACAGCGTATTTGTTCCCGTTGGCGCATATGGTGTTATGGGGCATGGGCGTTGCCTTCGGTGTAACGGCATGGCTCAGTTGGCTGTGGGCGGGCTATCAGGTGCTGCGCAGCCGTTTGCGCTCCACGACAAATTTACTGCTGTTCGGTTGGGTGCTGGTGTACTTTGGCTGGCTCGGCGGCATCTGGGTCGTGCCGATGCGCTACTTCCTGCCGATCTATCCGGCGCTGGCGGTGCTGGCGGCGTGGGGCTTGGTGGAACTTGTGCGGCGCACGAGAAGCCAGGAGCGCATTGTAGCCACGAGTGATGATTTCGCGGTAGGGCAAACTCCGCGTAGATTTTCATTGCGCAGAGGGCTTGCATACGTGCTGCTGGTGGGTGTCGCGGGGTTCACGCTGCTGTGGGGGTTGATGTTCACCAACATCTATCGCCACCAACTAACGCGCGTGCAGGCTGCCTATTGGGTTTATGAACAGATCCCCGGCGATTTTGCCATGCAGATTGATGGTGCGCCGGAAGGTACACCACTCATGAACATTGCCATTGCCAACCGTACCTACAATCAGGAGAGCAACGACCCGTTTCAAGTCGCATCGTACATTGATAACGGGCAATCGACTTATTTTGACTTTACTGCACCAGCAACAGGCACGGTGAGCACGATTTTCGCGCCGCATTTGGGTGATCCGCTGGATGATGGCGACGCCGAATCGCTGTACCTCACCATTACGGACATCGTGACCGGACAAGTCTATGGCGAAGCAACCGTTACCGATGACTTTACCCGTGATACGAATGTTCTCGGCAGCCCATACAACATCCCCTTAGATGCTCCGCTCAACGTGGAGCAGGGCATGACTTATCGTTTTACCGTGCGTGTGGTGAGTGGCGGTCCGGTGATTATTGGCGGCTCGGTGGTTGCCAGCGAAGGCGAGTGGGATGATCGCGTCACCACGACCAATACCTGCGCACGCCCCATCACAGTAACAGTAGAGAGTGACCCGCCACCCGGCACTATCGCTGGGCGCGCTTGTAATGGTCGTCAGTCGTGGAACGATCTGGTGTTGAACTATGATCTGTATATGTCGTTTCCTGAAGACGTGCTGCTCAAGCGTGATGCGATTCTCGATGGTTTGAATTACAGCGATTACATCACCATCAGCAGCAACCGCTTCTACGACACCGAGACGCGCAACCCTGAACGCTTCCCGATGACCACGCGCTATTATGAGGCGTTGTTCAGCGGCGAATTGGGTTATGAACTGGTCGCTGTGTTTGAAGAAACATTTGAGTTTGGTCCGTTTCGTGTCTCTGACCAGTATTTGCCAACTTATAACGCGCCCCGTTGGTTGAATGAATTTGAAGCGGATGAGGCATTCCAGGTCTACGATCATCCGGCGGTGTTTATTTTCCGCAAGACGGCAGATTATTCTCCAGAGATTGCCAGCGCGATCATGAACAGTGTGCCGCTGACGACGGTCAACGAAGCAACCCCCATTTATAACTGCCCGGAAGATCCCGGCGAGATTTATTGCAGCGGCTTAGTCGTCGGTGTGGCGTCGATGCCGTCGATTGCCTATGACCAGGCACCGACCTTCCTGCAAATGCCCGATGACATTCGGCAGCAGAATCTGAGCAACGGCACATGGAGCGAGCGTTTCGATTGGAACAGCTTTATCAATACCAATCCGGTGCTGATGGTTATCATCTGGTGGTTGACGCTGATCGGATTCGGCTGGATTGCCTTTCCCCTGCTGTTTACGGTGTTCCCCATGCTGGCTGATCGCGGCTACGGCTTTGCCAAGTTCGCGGGACTGCTGCTGACAGGCTGGCTGGCGTGGTACATCTCCAGCGCGCGCGTGCCGCTGTGGTCGCAGAGTGGCGTAGCGCTTGCCGCGTTAGTGGTGGCTGCGCTCAGCGCCGTGCTGCTGTGGAGCAAACGTGATAATTTCGTGACGTATGTGCGCGCCAACTGGCGTAGGCTGCTGGCAATTGAGGGCATTACCCTCGCGGCATTCCTCATATTCTTGCTGGTACGCTTGAGCAATCCAGACCTGTGGCATCCCTTCTTCGGCGGTGAAAAGCCGATGGACTTCTCCATGTTTAACGGCGTGCTGCGCTCAACGGTATTCCCGCCGATTGACCCCTGGTACGCGGGCGGCTACATCAACTACTACTACTTCGGTTATGTGATTGTCGGCACGCCTGTGCTGCTGTTGGGTATTGTGCCGTCGATTGCCTATAATCTGCTCATCCCAACGCTGTTCGCGCTGACAGGCATCAGCGCCTTCTCGGTAGCGTTCAATGCGATGAGCGCCTGGCGTGATCGCCGTGTGATCGAAATCGAGCCAACGTTTGAGGGCGAAGCGCCGCGCAAAAGCATCAGCTTTATACGACCCGGCAATCCCTGGGCAGCAGGTATTATGGCGCTGCTGCTGGCGGTAGTGCTGGGCAACCTCGATACACCGCGCGTGTTTGTCGCCGAAGGGTTAACAGCAACAGGTTACTACAACAATCCCGGCGCGCTGGCGTCA
>CALMZT010000629.1 GCA_937870805.1 uncultured Chloroflexota bacterium | reverse complement strand
TTGGATGTGATAAAGATCTTCAGCCGAACGCAATTTGCTCGTCGCGTGACGTGCCACAGCAAGTTCAATCTCCGCCGCCAGCATTCCGCCGCCATTGTCACTCACGCGGATGAGACGTTTTCCACCGCCATCGATTTCTACACGAATGAGTGTTGCGCCTGCATCCAGTGAGTTTTCAATCAATTCTTTAACCACTGATGCTGGACGTTCAACCACTTCGCCCGCCGCAATTTGAGCAATCACGCGCTCTGACAGCACTTGAATCGCCATAACGCCTCAAATCAAAAACCCTGCCAACATGACAGGGTTCATTTTACTCGATTCAATAGAACATTTTTACTGTGAAATCTCAGTCGCCGCTGCTGCCGACCAAATTCGCGCCTCTCAGAGGGATACCGATGTTGAACGTACTGCCTTGCCCTTCGTCGCTCTCAACCCACGCATCGCCGCCATGCCGCTGCGCCACGCTGCGCACAATGAACAATCCTAAACCACTGCCTTTGATTTTCTTGTGCTCTTGCCGGGCGATACGCACATGGCGTTGAAACAAATGCTTTTGGTTTTCCGCGCTGATGCCATAGCCACTGTCTTTTACGCTGACAACGACCTTATCTTTATCACGCCGCACACCAACTTCAATCTTGCTGCCGTTCGGCGTATACTTGATGGCGTTGTCGAGCAGATTAGTGATGGCGCGTTCCAGCATGTGCGAATCAACATTGATAATCGGCACATCGTCCCCTGTGACCACCGAAATGGACAGTTCTTGCTTCTCCGCCGGAACGAGATGATTACTCACGATTTTATCAACCATCTCGATCAAATCGCATTGAGAGCGCGACATTTCATAGAAGCCATTTTCTGGGTCATAGCGTCCAGCATCCTGAATGTTTTCGACCAGCGAAGTCATCTGCGTAATACCAGAGAGGATGCGGTCTATGAAATGCGCCTGCCTTTCATTGAGTTCCCCGACCATCCCCATCATGCTAGCGAAACCCTGCATCGCTGTTAAGGGTGAGCGTAGATCATGGGCAATAATGCGCACAAATTCGCTCTGGTTACGGTTCAGTTTCTTGAAGCGGCTTACATCACGCAGCGCCAGAATCCAGCCTTCAGTTTGCCCTGCCGCGTCATGCACAACCTCGACACGCGGCACGAAGGTTTTGTCGTTCAGTGACCATTCTTCAAGCTCTTGCTTTGTGCCTTCAGCAAATGCCGCAAGCTCATCGGATTGGATCACATCGCGCAAGAATTTGCCGGCAGCGTCTGTCGAAGATACATCAAAAACGGCTTCAGCCGCGGGGTTCATCAGCAGGACATGTTTATCATCGTCCAATACCAACAGCGGATCGCTGATGCTGTTGAGCAGCGAATTCATAAAGCGGTTCGCATTTTCCTGGCGATCTTTAAGGACAGCATTGGCAGCAACAATTGTTAAGCCATCAACGCATGATCTCAATGCGGCGAGGGTCGCTTCGTTGGTAGGGTTAGGGCAAGTCATCCAGAGCAAACCAACAGTATTTCCTTCAACCTGTACAGGAGCAGCTACCCAATATGCTGACCCACTCTTCGCCCCGTCAGGCAGTTCAGGATTCAAATGGATACCCTGATTCAACCTCATAGACAAGGCGTGCAGGGTATTGGGGGACAGTGTTTCACTCCGTCCGACTGAGAGATCAAGCAAGGGTTCGTCAAACAAAAAAAAGCGAACAGTATCTGCCGCAGTCAGTTTTTGCACTAATTGAAGAAGTGCGCGAACACAGGCTTCGGTTTCAGGGTGATTTGCCAATAGGCGCAGCACATTTTGCAGTATTTCACCCTGCCCACTCTCAAGATGTATCATCATGACCTCGCGTAACCCCACCGTCTTATCAAGACAAAAGACGGGGTATTATGAATCTTAATGATTATAATGAGGATATTGATAGACGACAAGTTGAGGTTAGGACGCTCGACGCCACACCTCCCTTAAGACAGCTTATTGGAAATGAGAGACTTTTGAAGCGTCCTACCTATGCAATTTGAGGTTGCGTAACATTAAAGTAGATGTGAGGTTTCCTTGCGCGGTATATGCTTTCATGATAGACTTTTCGCAATGCTTCGGTGGGAGATAAACGCGGTACTATGTCCGAAAAAATTCTTATAGTTGATGACGACATTGATAGTCTCAAATTGATCGGCTTGATGCTGCAACGCCAAGGTTATGAAGTTGCAGCCGCCAACGCCGGTAATCAAGCGCTCTCCAAAGCCCTCTCCGAGCATCCAGACCTCATCAGCCTCGACGTGATGATGCCTGATCTGAACGGCTACGAGGTATGCAAGCGT
>CALMZT010000628.1 GCA_937870805.1 uncultured Chloroflexota bacterium | reverse complement strand
ATCGGGCAGTCTTACGTCGGCGAACTCACAGGCAGCATCAGCGGGAATGTGTACTGCTTTGGCTATGCCATCCACGATGACATTTGCATTTACCTCAACATGGGTGGGCCGCGTATGGCAGTCGAAGCGATCCGCGCCAAACTCAGCAAAGGCGACATCGTATCGGTGACACCCTGGGATGCGCCCGCCGTCGAACTCACTGCGGGCGAAGGCAGCAGCGGGATGTATCACGATTACTTCCAGAACATGCCCGAAGCCAAATTCACCTCACTGATCCTGTGCCACGATCTGCTGGTCAATCCCAACTACGGCGGCAAATCCACGACCTTCATCCTCCGTACCGACGAGGCACAGGCAGCGGCGAAGCTCAAGTCTCACATCACCGAACTGGTCAAAGTACCGGTGTTCGACGAGTGGGCGAGCTATCTGTATCACGCCGGGCAAACTGCCATGCTTGTCCGTCAGACCCGCTCCGCTGGAAATATTGATCTGCTCAGTCTCGATTTAGACATTGATGCCTGGACACGGCTCATCACCGGCGGTATCGAACAGGGCGTCATCGCGCTCCCTGCCCACACCTAATTTCATCCCGTTTATTTCGCAGCCGTCTGTCAGACTTCTGGCAGGCGGCTGTTTTCGATTCCAGAAAGGAACAACCTCATGGCACGAGCCGAGAGCAAAATGGTCATGGGCTACTTACCCATCGAACCCCAGCATCATCCCGCCATCCTGTCGCTCGTCATGCCTGCCACCTCAGCGGTGAAACTGCTCGACCCGTTTGCCGGGGACGGATTGTTTCTCGATGTGGCAGCGAAAGCGTGGAACGTCACACCTTATGCCAACGAACTAGACGGCGAACGCGCTCAAGCGTGTATTGAGCGCTTTGGTCCGACCCAGGCGGTACGCTGCGATGTGGAACGGCTGCTGGCTTCCAACAACGCTTTTGGGGCAGCCTGGCTGAATCCCCCGTATGACCACGACAAAACCGCGAAGGCAAATAAGCGCGTCGAGTTCGCCTATCTGCGGCACAGTTGGAAATGGCTGCAAGACGGCGCGTTAGCGTTATGGTGCATCTACAACCAGCATATCACCGAAGATTCGGCTGCTTTTTTGGCGAAGAACAGCAGCCGCGTGGATGTGTGGGCGCTGCCGGGGAAACATCAGGGCGAGTACGATCAGGTGGTCGTTGCAGCGATCAAAGGCACACATCCCCATCCCACCGAACTCTACCAGCGCATTCTGGACGGGAAAGCCAATCCTCGCCCACTGACGGTACAGCCTGAGCCGCTTTACAAACTGCCTGCGCCACCGCAGATCACACGCTTCGTGTTCGCGCCCGACATCATCGACGAAGAACAGGGCTTGCGGCTGATTCAGGAACAGGGTGCGTGGAAGACCAACGGCTTTCAGGCGCTGCTGGAAGTCCCACGTCCACCGGAACAGATTGAACCTGTCGTCGCACCACGTCCCGGTCACATGGCGCTGGTGCTGGCCGCCGGGGTTGCCAACGGCGCGGTCATCCAGACCGAAGATTACGGACAGGTCGCCATTCGGGGTAAGACACAGCACGTTGAGCAGATTGCCCGCGTGGAAATTGAAGCCGCCCCCGGTGACCCGGAACGTCAGGTCAAGAAAACGACTATCCGCCTGAAGCCCACGACGACCTTGACGCTGCTGGCGCAGGATGGCACGGTGGTTGAGATGGAGGGCGATGAGGCACTGCTGGGTTTCATCACCGCCAACAAGCGTTCCCTGACCAGTTATCTCAACCAGAAGTTCAAGCCGATGTACGGCTTTGATTTTGCCGGGATGGGGCGCTGGCTGGATCGTATCCGACTGAAGGGCAAATACCCGATGTATACCGCCCAGAAGCATGTGGTCGGCGCGACGGTGCGCGGCTTTCAGTCACGGGACAGCATCCTGCTGGTGGGCAGCATGGGCACCGGGAAGACGCTCATGGGTGGTTCGACGGCGATTGCGATGGCGGCAGGCGTGGTCGAGAAGCTGCGCGGTCAAATCGGGGACGATCAGGTGGTACTGATTGTCGCGCCACCGCATCTGGTCGAGAAGTGGAAGCGCGAACTCCACAGCATCAGCCGCAACATTTATATAGAGCGTTTGGATCGCCACGAGAAACGCTCAAACTGGCGTTTATTTGAAAGGCAGACTGCTCCGCCTGGTATTCGTCTGTGTCTTTCCAGTAGGCACTGTAGGGGTACTTCTTCTCACCCTGATAGACTCGGGCGAATGAGCCTTCGCCGAAATGGTAGAAATAGCGCAGTACAATCATGTGCCAGGTGCAATCGGGAAAGGTTTTCATAATTTGCCACTGCGGAACAGCATTTTCCACCATCTCCCGCATCTGGTTGAGTTCTTCTTCCGACCAGAAAACACGCTTCGCCCCACGGCGAAAATCGAAGTCCGATGTGCTGCCATCTCGCCAGTGAATGGTCATGCGGCGGTTCAGTCGATCAAGCTCAGTCACTTTCGCGTGATATGCCAGCGCCTGAAACAGTTCACGGCGATGTTCAGCCGGGACTGCCTGCCAGTTGGCGATGATTTTTGCCAGCACCGGGCGCATATCCAACAGCGACTGCCGCTGCCGATTGCCCGATTGCAGTTCAGCCAGTTCAGCCGTCAAACGCATGATGGTGCGCTCGTTAGCTTCGTAACTGGCTTGAAGCTGGCGTACCATCTCCGGGTTCTGCAAAGTTTTGAGGTTCTCCATGATGGCGAGCTTCGTGCGTTCGGCATTGCGGATTTCATTTTCCATCCGGCGCACCTCACCATACCCATCACGTCGGGTGCTTTCTAACGCAGTTTGCCAGGCGGTTTCGTCCAGCGTGGTCGCTTCCAGCCGCTCCAGCAGCAAGCGATCAATCGCTCCATCCAGCCAATCGGCTTTGACCCGGAATACCATCTGGCTGCGAAGATTACTCAGCTCATAACCGTAGTTGTCATTGATGTTGTTATAGGAACTGTACATGCGGCGGTGCGGCGCACCAGGGACATCATCCGAGAAAATCAACCCGGCATACACGGGTGGTTGGCAGCCGCGTTTCGCTTTATCATGGCGGACAAAGGGACGCTGCGGCATGTAGTTGGGGTTAGGATCACCCTGAAAGTCCACATCCGACAGGGCATTGAAAGCACACATGAAGTCATCTTCATTGACGAGCGCTTCATGATTGTGATAGTACAGGATCACACCCTTTTTGACCCAATGACCCAGATAGACGACATTGGTGAACATCTGCTGCAAGCCCGAATACGAGTGCATCAGCCGCCCGGTGTGAATCGAATGATGTTTGATGATGATGTTGATTTTGAACCCATCCGGCACTAATTCGTGAACGTGTTCAGGTATGAACGGACCGTGTTCCTCAACGTATTCCCACATCTGCTTGAGATTGCGGTTAAAGCGTTTGAAGGCTGCGAAGTAAGCACGCACGACTGCCGCGCAGGGTTCAAACGGCACGTATTTCTTGTAGGTGGGATTGCGTGTTCCATCGGGCAGTTTCTGGCGCAAATCAACCATGTAGCCAAAGGCAACACTGCGCCCTGACCACAAGCCCTGATCGACCAGATATTCCCGGCTGCGTCCCAGCCGTCCGCGAATGTGATATTCCAGATAATCGGCGGCTGCCTGCGCTTCTTCGCGGAAGTTCTTCATGTCGTAGACACCCATCGTTGGGTGGGTGAAATCATACACCGTCCGCTGCGTCATCACCCGCACATAGTTGCGTTTGCAGGCATCAATGAAGATATTGGTCTGAATCTGAGTGACATCGCGGAAGAAGCGGTCAACATCCTGCGCCGCCACCAGCCCGATTTCGCCATTCTCAATGAGTTCCATTAACCGGGATAATCCGGGACGTTCGCTGATTTTCTTCGAGCCGCTGATTCCGGCATCCATGTCAATCATCACGATGCTGTCGCGTGCCCAACCCTGCCGGACGAGGCTTTCAAACATATCCACCGTTTGCAGCGTGGTGTTGATGTTGCCAATCTGGGCATCGGACGACTGACGGTAGTAAATCGCGGCAGGACGATCCACCGGCAGCGGCTGTTGCCGGTAGGGGTCAATCTGCTGCGTTTCCGCACGTCGGTATTTGGGCATTCTCTTCGTCTCCTCAAAATGAAAAACGCCCCGTCCTGTGCAAGTGATGCGACAAGACAGAGCGCGTTGGGTTACAATGCTCTCAGCCCTGCAACGTGACCTCATCACTTGCCGGGTCAGCCAGATCGGAGTGGTGGTACACTTCGGTCTGGCGCAACAACGAATTACCCTCAGTGTACTCACTTTCGTCTAGTCGCGCAACAATGCGAAGCATCGAACGATACAGCGACAGCAGATTGATGCCGTCAGTTTCAGGTGTATGCAGTTGTTCATCTGACGGGCGCTCAGGCTTCAACGGCTGCCTCCTGCATGAACTGGCTCTTATGGTGTTTAACTGCCTCCAAAATGAAATGACGCGCCATAAATGAACTCGGCAGATTGAGCCGCTTCGCCAGTGTGTCAATCTCGTCCTGTTCCGCCTCAGTGAGCCTAATGCTGAACATCAACGCTCGTTTAGGTTGTCGTTCGGGCAGAGTGGAATTCAGTTGATTGGTCATGTGATAAGTCTCCTCGTCATACTGACAAGCTCAGACTATCACACTGACCACGCTCAAACGGTGTAATTTTATAGTTTTGCCCCGTCAATTTTGGCAAAACGCGAGTCAAAATTACCGATTGACGGATTGAAGATAAAAAGTGCTGGTCGTTCATCGGGTTATCCTTTTCGTCGTACCGATGCAACCAGCATATCAAAGGCCGAGCTACAGAACTGCCGAATTTTACAGTTTCGAGTTAGTAGTTTTGGTAAATGAAGTGAAATATTTCAGGGATTGAGAGGGTAAGAAAAACGAAGGTATGTTAAGTATTGCGGATATCACGCAGTATTCCGACCACATCCTCCATTTGAATTGAGGCGAGAATTCGGAACTGATGCTAAAATTGCATCCGTATTGATAACAATTGCACGGATGTTCTGTTATAATCAAGCAAGAGTGCGTTTGGCAGATTGACTGATCTACTGAGGTGAAGTTGTGTCCGAAAAAAGCAAAAAAGAGGATGGCAAGCGGAGAAATGGGAGCAATGGGCATTCAATGGCAAACGGAACCCACGCACCAAATAAATCTCCTGTATCATTACTTGATCCTCAGGAAAATTATGGAAGCGTAATTTGCAGCGATGCTCGCAGATTGCCAATTCCATCCAATTGCGTAGATTTAATTGTTACATCTCCCCCGTATTGGCGCAAGCGTGACTATGGTGTCATAGGTCAAATTGGTCAGGAGAGTTCTGTTCAAGAATATGTGGATAGTA
Source organism: uncultured Chloroflexota bacterium (assembly GCA_937870805.1). Taxonomy (GTDB): domain Bacteria; phylum Chloroflexota; class Anaerolineae; order Aggregatilineales; family Phototrophicaceae; genus JACAER01. The sequence continues at coordinate 1,783 of CALMZT010000628.1, read as the reverse complement.
TCATCACTGCTTTGCGTGAATGGAGAAGGGTACTTCGCTCAACAGGTTCAGTCTTTCTGAATATTGGGGATACCTACCATGATCGTAATTTGGCTGGAGTTCCCGCACGTATTGAGATCGCCGCGAGAGATGACGGATGGATTGTAAGAAATCGTATTATATGGACAAAAGAAAACGGAATGCCTGATCCTGCGCAGAATCGCTTAGCTGGTAGACATGAATTCATTCTACATTTTGCCTCAACGCATGATTACTATTATGATATTTTCGGTTACGCCTCAGAATACGGAAATGGGAGCAATCCAGGAGATGTTTGGTCGATTAAACTTACACCAAATAAGAGCGATCACCTTGCTCCATTTCCCGAAGAGATCGTAGAAAGAGCTATACGCTTAGGATGTCCGCTTGAGGTATGTAGAAAATGTGGTGAACCACGTCGCCGTATTGTAAGACGCACTGACCAATTGGATCCAAATCGGCCACAAGCGCGACGTGCGATGGAAATTGCTAAGGAAAAAGGGTTAACTCCTGAACATATTGCTGCAATTCAAGCAACAGGGATTTCTGATGCTGGAAAAGCACTTAAAGTTCAAAATGGCACAGGAAGAAATTCCGAAAGGGTAAAAATATTGGCGGCGGAAGCGAAAAAGGCTCTTGGCGGCTACTTTCGTGAGTTCACTTTTGCTCAACGTGAATCAGTAGGTTGGACAGAGTGTGGATGTGACAGTGATACGATTCCGGGGGTTGTACTTGATCCGTTTATGGGAACGGGAACTACACTGAGGGTTGCTACACGACTTGGACGTTCAGCAATCGGCGTTGATCTAGCGCCTTTAGTAAAAGAAGGTTAAGTATCAATGGCTCAGTATTTCACAAAGCCTGAAGTAGTTGCAGAATGTCTAGCCCTTTTGCGTAAAGAGCGTATCCACCCTAATTTTGCCGGGTATCTGTGTTTGAAAAGAGCATCGTCAAACAACGGAATAGAACTCAATTTACGCTCAAACTTTAAGGAGTTTTTTGACTCTTTCCTGCGTGTTCCAGATGCTCCGTCCTCTAAACCTTATGCAATGCCATTTTGCGACACAGCACCTTCGGAAGCAAATAAATGGTTTAACTCAAATGTCGCTGGTTCATATGCCCCTAGTTCTATCAGAGCGGGTTCTCCTTTTGATAGAGTAGTAAAAGCTGAAACTGGACAAGGAAAGAAACCTTTTTACTCGCTGAATGATAATCACTGGGAGCTGGCTTATGCTCATCTCGGTTTCGGCAAGAAAATACCAGTCGTGCCACTTGCGGTCTTTCTCTATCGAGATTTTGCGGTTGAGGTAGAAAACGAACCAACTACTCGTGACTTGGTTGAAATATTCCGAGACGAGTTTGGGTATACAAGTGCCACTTCCCAAAGGGCAGATATCGAATTCCAATATTTGTATTTTGATGATAGTGATTCAGAACCACATCCTGAATGGTTTGAAGCGAACCTATGACCCAAGCAGCCAACCCATCTCCATTTCGGCAAAGCCCAAAGCGCTCAGAAGAACGCATTCGGTCTCTGGACACTAACAGTTTGGGTCTATCTCCTGCGACACCTCCAGATATGGAACAGTCTGAAGGGCGGCTTATTTCTGATATTGAACATGATAACGAGTTGCTGACTAAAGTTATTCAACTCCTTGCTGATGGATATGCTGGTGTCATATTCACAGGACCACCTGGTACAAGTAAAAGAGGGTATGCGTCACAAATTGCAGCGCATGCGGTTGAAGTTGTGCCTGATCGGCCT
>CALMZT010000627.1 GCA_937870805.1 uncultured Chloroflexota bacterium | reverse complement strand
AAGCCCCTTGTTCAGCAGCATAGATGGCTTTTGTGACCCATAAGAACCTTTCAACTTTGTAATTGGATAAAGTCGAGCTGAAGAGGTTGGCTCACAGAAACGCCGTTGTAGAACAACCCTTTCAAGGGTTTGCAAACCCCCTCTAGTCGGAGGTTTTGAACCTCTGGCGCGGGCAACCGAAGCGTTAAGACCTAGCTTGATGCCTGAGAACACACAGGTTCGCCCCTACAATGACGTTGCTGACCTTCCTTGACCCAATTCGTGATTTTGATGCAATCGCCCTGCCTGACACCTTATTCTGCGTTAAGTTTGGCGCGGATTTCTGCTATCATCTGATTGGCATATTGAAGCATGTAACTATAGTCCCCGCCCACTTGTAGCCACTGAATACCACGCTGAGCCATTTTTGACGCATACGTTGAATCAGATCCCATGCCCGAACCCACGAATAATCCAGCTTGACGCGCTTTTTCGATCACATGATCAATCGCAGCTACAACCTGTGGATGCTCAAGGTCGCCTGTAAAACCAAGTGACGCCGATAAATCCCATGGACCTAGAACAACAGAGTCTAAGCCGGGAACGGCAACGATTTCGTTGATCGCTTCGAGTGCGCTGCGGTTCTCAATTTGCACACTGACAAAAATGGCTTGATTAGCACGTTCGATATAGGATATGCCGCCGTCGCGCCCATAATTTGAAGGGACGCGCGGTCCGTAGCCGCGATATCCAAGTGGGGGATAACGACAATCATTAACGACTTGCTGGACTTCTGCCACCGTCCGAACTTGCGGCACAATAATGCCATTGGCACCACTGTCTAAGATAGGTTTGATAAACGGAGTGCTGCTCCCTGTCACGCGCACGAGCGAGGGTACATTTCGCTTATGTGCCGCCAAAAAATGTCCCTGCAACGCTTCGGGACTCATGGTGCTGTGTTCAAGATCAATCCATAAAAAATCAACTGAGTCACCCAGCGCATCACTGACCAGCGGATCACTAAAAGTGATGCTGGCGCCTAAACATACTTCACCAGCCTTCAATCGTTCACGAAATCGCAGGACGGCTTCAAACATACATCTACCTTCTAATGATCTTTTGAATTTAAGAAGCAGCAGGGTATGGGGACAATCGTTCCGCTCCATCATCAGTAATCAAATACATATTTTCAATGCGAACACCATAACGCGCCGCTTCCAGATACGCACCCGGTTCCACACAAACAATATTTCCAGTTTCGAGTATTCCGCCGCGATCATCGTTAATATCCGGCATTTCATGGATGCGAAGTCCGATATTATGTCCACCATGATGGACAAGACCCGACTCAGCGCAGGCAGGATGTTGGCGTATGAGCCTATCGAGTGAGCGCCAGACATCACGACTGTCGTTACCCACTTTGAGAAGCGCTGGGACTTGCTCTTGTACCCACAAAATATGATCGAACAGGCTCTGCTGGAGGGCTGTCATCTGCTTGCCAACGATGTAAGCGTAAGACATATCTGACCAATAACCCCGGTAGCATGTCCAGGCATCAATGATGTAAAGTTCACCGTCTTCAATTTGTCGTGGTCGTGCCGGTCCGTTGAAGGTACCGCATTGATAGTCCCCATTGTGGAAGACCCATTCACCCGCTTCAAGCAGCGCGCCACGTTGTCCGGCTGCCAGTACCTCAAGTTCGCTTGCGCCGGGTACGATTGCCGCCGCCGCCTGCATATAGGCAGCGACATTCACGGCAATACTTCGGCGGATTAGGGCGATCTCATCAGCATCTTTGCGGGCTTGCATCGTCGCAATCAACTCATCTATCGGTGTCCATCGGGCAGCGTGAACAACGGCAGCAACCGTTTTCAGGGTGGCGTAAGAGAGTGAGTTTGCTTGATAACCGATATGTTCGCGGTGTTTTGCCCGTAAGCGCTTTTCGAGTACCGCACATAATCTATCCATGAGATCTGGGCTGACTGTTCCTGCGAGATTACTCTTGTAGGAAAAATATTCGTCCAGATAGGGTTTATCATTTGTTTCTGGCAAAATCGCCCATATTTCCCCCCCTCTTTCGATCCAGAGGCAGCAAGGCATTTGGAAGATATGGGACGATAACAGCAGCCCGGTGAAATAATAAATTTCGCGCGGGTCGATGAGAATTATG
>CALMZT010000626.1 GCA_937870805.1 uncultured Chloroflexota bacterium | reverse complement strand
CGACGGTACAGTACATTCCGGCGTGTTGTATACCGACAACGGCTTCTGGGATACCTACCGCACGCTGTATCCGTTCCTCGCGCTGATGTTCCCCGAACGTCTCAGCGAAATCCTCAACGGCTGGCTCAATGCCTATCGGGAAGGCGGCTGGCTGCCGAAGTGGGCGAGTCCCGGCTACCGCGACTGTATGATCGGCACGCACACCGACTCGATCTTTGCCGATGCCTGTGTAAAAAACATTCCTGACGTACCCTGGCACCTGGCGTATGATGCCTGCCGCAAGAACGCGACCTTTCTCGGCGTCTCAACAGGTGAATACGGGCGGCGCGGCTTGGCGCATTACATTGAGCACGGCTACATCCCGATGGAGCAAGTCGAATATGCTACCTGCCGCACACTGGACTTTTCCTACAGCGACTTTTGCCTTGAGCAGATGGCGGAAAAGCTCGGCTATAACGATGATGCAGTCTTGTTCCGTCAACGCGCCCAGAACTATCGTAATGTGTTCGACTCGTTCACAGGCTTTATGCGCGGCAGGCACGCCAACGGTGCCTGGCAGACGCCGTTTAACCCGCTGGAATGGGGTGGCGCGTTCATCGAGGGCGGCGCGTGGCAGCACACGTTTGCCGTTCCACATGATATTCCCGGCTTGATCGAATTGTATGGTGGACGGGAGGCATTCATTCAGAAGCTCGATGAGATGTTATCAACCCCGCCACACTTTGAAATTGGTACGTACCCTTACGAAATCCATGAGATGACAGAAATGGCAGCAGTCGATTTCGGTCAGTACGCGCATAGCAATCAGCCTGTGCATCATTACCTCTATTTGTACGCACACGCGGGCGCGCCAGAGAAAACCCGTGAGCATGTGCGCCGCGTGCTCACCGAACTATATTCACCCGATAAGCTGCCCGGCGACGAAGATACTGGCGCGATGTCGGCGTGGTATCTGTTCAGCAGTTTGGGGTTTTATCCAGTTTGCCCCGGCAAGCCTGTTTATACAGTGGGTTGTTTGCAATTCTTGCGCGCGACACTCCATTTGCCAAACGGACGCACGCTCGAAATCTTGCGCGCAGACGGTGAGCGCGCAAGAGAAATCGCGCATGAAGACCTGCTGCGCGGCGGCACAATCGCGCTCTGAGCATTGATATTAGAATCAAAAAGGCGAACCTATTAAGGCTCGCCTTTTCGTTTACATTTTGAGCTTATTATGAGCCACGTGCCGGGCGCGGAGCCATGAAGAACCGCATCATTTGCAGCAAATCATCCACTTCCACGATATTCGGCTCTTCCGGCGCTGTGATCGTTTGCGGCTCGTTGAACTGATCCATCGTCAGCGAGAATGCCAGGCTGAAGCTGCCATTCGACACACTGGCGTCGGCGGGGGCGGCGGCTGCCATCCCACTCATATCCATCGACATATTGGCTTCGATGCTGCGGATATAATGATCGTCGATGCCGATGCGCGTAATTACGCTGAAGTTCATGCCTTCATACAGTGCCATCATGCCCTGCATCATCTGCTGGCTTTGTTCAGGCGTCATTTCCTGATCTGCGGGCATGTTTTCCGCCATTTGCTGCTGAATTGCCTCAATCATCGCGGGGTCGCTCATGACACTGGCGAGATCGAGCGTCGTCTGGAACACAGCAACCGTTACGCCGTTGAATTCTTCATCAGGCAAGCGCGTGATGACGATGGCGCTGCTCATTAATTCAGGGTCGAAGCCTTCGGGAAGCTGCGGATTATTGCCGACTCCCGCCATGCCACCCATCATACCACCCATCGCGCCGTCCATTGCGCCTTCGGGCAGTTCTTCCGCCGCACGAGTGATAAGCTCGATAAGATTGACACCACCCCAGCCAGAGAGATTTAACCCTCTGCCAGTGCCGCTGCTGCTGTCATCGTCGTCATCGCCGCTCAAGCCCAGCGCGTCGAAGTTGATGTAGCCAAAGCCATCGACCAGACGCAGTTGCAGATCAGTGGGTTCATCCTCCTCTGAGGATGTGATTATCAAGTTGATTTCGCCGTCGAAATCGGCAAGCCCTTCTGTCAGTCCGCCGAGCATCGAGGTCGGGTCAGTCGCCGATGATGGGTTGGTCATCATGCCCATCATGCCCACGCCAACTAAACCTGTCGCTCCATTAAACGCGCCGCCGCCACTAATGGTAGTCGTCGAGGTCTCATCCTCGCCATCGGAGGTTGTAATGGTCAAATCCAGTGTGAAGGTTGCCGAGTCAACAGTTGCCATTGCTGCTGCGGAATCGGTGAGGAACGTACAGTCTGCTTCAGCGAGGGTGCCACAGGGCATATCCTGCGCTGCGACGACGGAACCCATCGCCAGCAGCAGGAGCAGCAGGAGCAGCAGAGAAAACTTACGCATTTTTTGCATTGTCCTTTACTAAACAAGCACAAGAGATACCACAAACGGTATCCATACTAGATTATACGCCAAAGATCACAGGGGAGTTGCAAAATAAGTGTTACTTCGCGGGCGATTTATGCACATGTACCACCTGCCAGCGCCCGTCCAATTTCACGATTACGCGCGTCTCATTATGGAAGTGATGTTGGATGCCGATGTCATTTGCCTGGCTCAGCATAAAGGTATAGGTCACGATGGCAGTGTCGCCGTATCGTTGGCAGCGCTTTTCCAGCAAGTCATAACGCTGTGCGCGGGGTTTGCCTGTCCAGCGATTTTCAATCATAAACTGGTGAAATTCTAAGCCATCCTGACGATGAGGCAGCACCCAATACTCGTAAAGTGAAAGTTCTGCCGCTGTGGTGGCTTTATACGTTTCCCAATCACCGTTAAAAATTGACGCGAGATGCTTGTCGAGAAAGTCCCAAATCTCTTGATGTTCGTCCATGTCATCCTCCTTTGGTTGATGAGAGTAGATTTTACGTCAATGTTGTTTCTGAATTTATTACTTATGCAAATTCCACTTTGCGAAAGTTATCAAAAAGTAAATTACCAATCGTCTATGCTATACTATGACATGCGAACAAATGGGTTAGGGTGTGGGCTATGGCGTCGCTGAAACGGATTCAGGTTAAAGGCTTTAAGTCGATTCGTGAGATGGATTTGGAACTGCACGTATTAAATGTGCTCATCGGCGCGAACGGGTCGGGGGAAAATAATTTTTTGTCGGTATTTACTTTGCTAGCGAATATCCTCAATCTTCGTTTGTCGGATTACATCGAACAATTGGGTGGTGCTGACTATCTTCTACATTATGGTCAAAAAGAAACAGATGCTATTGATATAAAAATTACTGATGAAAATTCATCGGGGTATGAGGCAAATTTGCCTTCTATACCAGCGGATTCATTAATGCTTCGAGGGGATTTTTTTGGCTTTGACCCCAAAAGTTCCAAACTGCGTGAAGAATTCATGATAATGGACAAATCAAAACGAACACGAATGATTTACCTCAACAATGGGCTTAAGCCCATTGTTCGCAGTCTAATTGATTTCTCCATAAGATTGCCGCCGAATTTCAAGGAAGTAAAATACGTGACCTTACGCAGATTCGTGACGACTTTTCCTCTCCTGAACACATCAACGATGATCCAAACACTGCCCCATCAAAACGCCTTAATGATTTGTTTCCTGAATATCAGAAAAACTTGAACGGAATACGTATTGCCACACGCATCGGGCTTGCGCGTATCCGTGAAGCGTGTCGCCATTTCGATGCCTGGATACAAACACTTGAACATTCTGCTGAAAGTTAGAAAATAAAAACATTACCTGTTCCCACCTGTTTATCAACACTCTATATAATGAAGACTAGGAACATTTGACGATGAAATTGACCTTTCTTGGCGGCGCAGATGAAGTCGGCGCCAGCAGCACCCTCGTGGAAATCGCTGGCAAAAAACTGCTGATCGATGCGGGCATTCGCATCTCTCCCAAAACCAGTCGCGGCATCCAGAACGACCAACTGCCTGATTTGCATCCCATCACGGCAGCGGGCGGACCTGATTTCATTTTGGTGACGCACGCGCACACAGATCACACGGGCGCTTTGCCGCTTGTCGTTGAGCAGTATCCGCATGTGCCTGTTCTCGCGACCATTCCCACAGTGGAACTGACACGTATTCTGCAAGCCGACGCGCAGCGTATCATGCGCGCCAAGCAGGAACAGGAAGGCGAACTGCCGATCTTTGACGAAATTGCTTCACAGCGCTTGATGGACAATTTTCAAACCGTTGAGTTCAAGCAGCCGATTAAACTTGGCGAGGGCTTGCAAGTCACGTATCACGCATCGGGGCATATCGCGGGCGCAGGTACACTCGTGCTGGAAAGCGAAGATGGTGTGCTGGTGATGTCTGGTGATGTCTCGCTCAGTGAGCAGCGCGCCGTCATCAACGCCATTTTGCCGCGCATCAAAGCGGACGCAGTGGTGATTGAAAGCACCTATGGTGGTAAACTGCACGCCAACCGCATGGCAGAAGAAAAGCGTTTGATGGACAACCTCAAGCGCGTGACCGAACGTGGCGGCAAAGTGTTGATCCCCGCGTTCGCACTGGGACGCGCGCAAGAGGTTTTGCAAATTATCCTCGCGCATCGTGAACAGCTTGCCGCACCTGTGTACGCTGATGGCATGGTGCGCGCCGTGTGTCGTGGCTACGTGCGCTTCTCGTCGTGGCTGCCACAGAATACGTTAAAAGCGGCGGGCGATGACCATCTCTTTTTCCGTGATAATGTCCGCCCGGTAGAAAACACGTTGCAGCGTGAGGAAGTGATGAACAGCGCGGGTCCCGCCGTGATCGTCGCCAGCAGCGGCATGTTAACGGGCGGCGCGTCGGCGGCATACGCCAAAGTGCTGGCGAACGCGCCCCAGAACGCTATCCTGCTCACAGGCTATCAGGACGAGGAAGCGCCCGGACGTTTCCTACAGCGCATGATGCGCGAACGTCAGGAAGGTCAGGAAGTCGTCTTCAAAATCGACAACGCCAACGTTACGCTGCGCTGCGAGGTCGATACCTATTCGCTCTCCGCGCACGCCGATGAAGCCGAACTTGTCAGCGTAGTCGATGCGCTCAACGCCGACGACACGATGCTGGTACATGGCGACCCCAGCGCGCGTCACAGCTTGGCGACGGCGTTACGTCAGCGTGGGCGTGCCGTGATGTCACCGCGCATCGGGCAGACAATTGAACTCACCTACGCAAAACGTCCCTTCGCGCTTGCCAGCAAAGTCAGCACAGGCAGCGCAACACGCCCGCTAGACCCCTCTGCGCTGTGGGATGCGCTCAAGCACAACGCCGACAGCTTTTACAGTGCGCGGGAACTGGCACGCATGTGGTGGGGAGATGATGCGCGTCACGCCGAAGTGAGCCGCATTCTCACCGTAGATGGCTTGTACTTCGCGGGCGATTGGCGCAGCAAAGACACGTTCCGCGTGCGTACATCGGAACAAGTCGAAAAGGTACGCAAGCAGCGCGCGATCATGCTGGCGAACCCGGCACTCATCGGCAAGCTGATCGTATTGCGGGACGCAAATGAACGCCCACGCGCGGCGGTGGTGGTGAACGCAGGCGCTGACGGATTTGAAGCCGTCGTCGAGAACACGAAAGGGCGCAACTATGCGGCGGATGCGCTGTTGTGGGTGATCGGTGCGTGGCAGGGACCGCCCGATGGCAAGGGTATGAAAGAGGCTATCAGTATGCGTGCCAAAGAAGCGCGCACCCTGCAAGACATCATTTTGCCGTATGAGACGCGCAAAGCGTTAGTCGAAACGGGGCAAGCCGTGAACCCCTCGGCGTTACTTCCGGCGACGCTGCCCGAAGGCGTGGCACCCGAAACCGCGCTGTTGAGCATCACTTTAGCGCTGGCAGGCGACGCCGCGACCTATGAAGAAGGCGGCTTGAAACCCAGGCGCGCGCTCCAGGAAGGTCCTGCTGAGATGAACGTCGCACGGCAAACGACGCTCGCGGCGTTCCCACCGGAGGCACGCCTGCGCAAAGTCGGTATGGAGATGCACCGTAAGCGCCTGATTCTGACTTTCGACTTCCCCAATATCGCGGCTGACCAGTACGCGGAGATTATCGAGCAGGTGAGCGATTCGACGGGCTGGGACGTGATGGTCAACCCAACGTTCAACCAGCAGGCGTTGGGAGCAGCGGTCAATGAAGTCATGATGGATGGCGCGCGTGTGGTCAAAGGTCCATCGTTCCATCTGGACAAGAGTGAGGTTCACGCCGAAGTCGAAGGCGCGGACGCACAAGCCTTACGCCAGATCAGCGCTGATTACCTCAAACTCACGGGTTTTCGCTTGAGATTGAACGTGCGTAATGAAAAGAGTGCAGTAGGGGCGCAGTCGCTTCGCTTAGATGTTCCACCCCTGCAAAACAACACATCATCAGGCGGCAAGCTGGAAATCAATGCGGCGTATGCGCTGATTCGGATGGCGCTGGAACAACATGGCTTATACAAAGCCAGCCTCAAACAGGGCGACATCGTGCTCACGTTCATTTCACCGCAGGTCGGGCAGAGACATTTAGAGGCGATCAATGCGCTTTCACAGCAGATTGGCTATCGGCTCACGCTCCATCCACACCCCAACCAACAGCAGATTTTACAGGTCGCAAACCAGTTGATGAGCCGCGCGGGCTGGCAAATCCGTAAGGGTCCGGGCATTCATACCGAGCGCGCGGAAGTGGTGGTCGCGCTGGCGAACACGCCCGCGCTGAACCTGCTGTCGCTGGGCGAGGACGTGGCCCGCGGGCTGGGCCAGCGGATCTGGCCCGCCCGCGCCGTGGGGCTTTTCGCCGTCACCCTGCTCTGCGGCGCCGCGACGGCCGCCTGCGGGCCGATCGCGTTCGTCGGGCTGGTCGCGCCGCACGTCGTCCGCGCCTTCACCGGCCCCGACCACCGGTGGCTGATCCCGTGCGCCGGCCTCCTCGGGGCGGTGCTGCTGCTGACCGCCGACGTGCTCGGCCGCGTCGTGGCACGGCCGGGCGAGCTGCAGGCCGGCATCGTCCTGGCGCTGATCGGGGCGCCCTTCTTCATCGCGCTCGTCCGCCGCCGCCGGACGGTCGGGCTGTGAGCGCGACGACTGTGACCGCCCACGCCGTCCGCCTCGGCCCGGTGTCCGGGCGGCTGCGCTGGCGGCACGTGCTCGTCCCGCTGACCACGGCCGCGGTCCTGGTGCTCGTCTCGGCGCTCAGCCTGGGCCGCGGCGACTTCCCGATCGGCGTCGGCGACGTCCTCCGCACGCTGGTCGGCCTCGGTGACCCGTCGCAGACGTTCGTGCTCCTGGAGCTGCGCGCGCCGCGGATCGTCGTCGGCGCGCTGGTCGGCACGGCGCTGGGCCTGGCCGGCGCGCTGTTCCAGACCTTCGCCCGCAATCCGCTCGCCTCCCCCGACGTCCTGGGCATCACCCAGGGCGCGTCGGTGGGCGCCGTCGCGGCGATCGTGCTCGCCGGCGGGGGCGGGCCGGCCGGCGCGCTGCTCGGCGGCCTCGGTGTCCCGGTCGCCGCCCTGGCCGGCGCCCTGCTCGCCGGGAGCCTGCTGCTGGCACTGACGTGGCGCTCGGGCATCGACGGCTACCGGCTGGTCCTCGTGGGCATCGCGCTGTGGTCGGCCGCCGCGGCGCTGACCGACTGGCTGCTCACCCGGGCCGACATCACCGACGCCGCCGCGGCCTACGTCTGGATCACCGGCTCGCTCAACGCCCGCACCTGGGACCACGCCCTGCCCCTGCTGGGAACGCTGGCCGTGGTCCTGCCCCTCGCGCTGGCCACGAGCCGGGTGCTCGGCGTCCTCCAGTTCGGCGACGACACCGCCCGCGGGCTCGGCGTGCGGCTGCCCCTGGCCCAGGCGGTGGTCGTGCTGCTCGCGGTGGTCGCCGTCGCCGTCGCCGTCGCCGCGGCGGGACCGGTCACGTTCGTCGCGCTGGTCGTCCCGCAGATCGCGGTGCGCCTCACCGGCGGCTCCCGGCCGCCGCTGCTGGCCTCGGCGCTGCTCGGCGCGGTGCTCGTGGTCGGCGCCGACCTCGTCGCCCGGACGGCGCTCCCGCAGGCGCTGCCCGTCGGCATCCTCACCGCCGTCCTCGGCGCGCCCTACCTGCTCTGGCTACTGGTCCGCGGAAGGCGGAGAACGACATGACCCAGGTCCTGCACCGCCCACCCGTCCAGACCGGACCGGTCCGTCTCGCGGCCGAGCGCGTCCGGCTGGCCTACGACGACCGCGTCGTCGTCGACGACCTCGACCTCGAGCTCACCGAGGGCTCGTTCACCGCGATCGTGGGGCCCAACGGCTGCGGCAAGTCCACGCTGCTGCGCGCGCTTGGCCGGCTGATGCGGCCGCAGGCGGGCCGGGTGCTGCTCGACGGCCGGGCGATCGCGCGGACGCCGACCCGCGAGGTGGCCCGCGTCCTCGGCCTGCTCCCGCAGACGCCGACCGCGCCGGAGGGGCTGACCGTCGCGGACCTGGTCGCCCGCGGCCGGCACCCGCACCAGAGCTGGCT
>CALMZT010000625.1 GCA_937870805.1 uncultured Chloroflexota bacterium | reverse complement strand
TGCCCGCCCCTGGGTGCCAAGGCGCGCTTCCCCGCGCACAGGGGCAAGCCCACGACGTTGTTATAGCAGGCATCAATGCGTTCGACGGGATGAAAATCGCCGTGCTGGATGGCGTAGCCGCCTGCCTTGTCGAAAGGGTCGCCTGTTGCCACGTAGGCGTCAATTTCGGCGTCACTGTAGTCGCGCATGTGGACGGTTGTCTGCACAAGTTCGGTGACGCCGCCAAATTTGCCAACACGCATCATCGTAATCGCCGTACACACGATATGCGGACGCCCGCGTAAACGCCGCAGCATTGCTCGCGCTTCATCAGGGTTCGCTGGCTTGCCGAGGATTTCGCCATCTTCGGCAATGCCCATTGTGTCGGCAGCAAGAATAACCACCGTATCAGCAGCCAGCACCGTAGTGTCATAAGTAGCTTGAACGGCAACTGTCGCGGCTTTTTCACGGCTCAGGCGGCGCACATAGTCCAGTGGCGCTTCGCCTGCGTGCTGCGATTCATCAATATCGGGCTTAAGAATCGTGAAGTCGATGCCGAGTGACGCGACGAGTTCGCGCCGCCGGGGAGAACTGGAGGCAAGGATCAGGGTTGGAGTCATGGTGGAAGGATAGGGTAAGAGCAAGGGGATTAATCCCCTTGTTCATCGCACAAGTTAGATTTGGAATTCGCCGCGACTGCGCACGATTTTGTGATGATAATTGCTGACGTACTGTTGCAGCTTGTCGTGCAGTTCTACCCACTCTTTGCTTTTGAGAATTTCACGGATGCTGTCGATGTCTTCGGCAAGGCATTCCGCGAGAATCTGCGTCGCGGGTTCACGACTGTAAACCGTATACCATGCCCCGGTGGGCTGAATGCCGAGTCGGGTAATGCTGGGCACCCATTCACGGACAATAAACTCGAAATACTCCTGATCGCGGTTCGGCTTGATGTCCCAGTTCATTAAAATTTTGACGTTCATCCCTATATCCTAGAGTTATGAGCCGACAGTAACGAGTGATGAGTGATACAGCGATACCAGCCAACAAACCTCATCACTCATTACCCTGCACTCATCCTATTCTAACCCTGATTGCTATTTGTAGGGGCGCACCATGTAAGCGAAGCGGCGTGCGCCCAAAAATCTGGCAATCAGGGTATTCTACGCTTGTGGGCGTAAGATCACCACTTGAGGCTGTTCTGGCAGCCCACCAGCGGTTACTTTCAAAATGTCTTCCTCGCTCACTTTGCTGACGCCCATTGCTTTGAGAAACTTATCCAACGGGTCAAGTTCCATGTTCAGGTCGGGCAGCGCATAATGCATGGGGACAATGTAATTCGGCTCTAGCAGCGCGATCACTTCTGCCGCCTGCGAGGCACGCAGCGCATTGCCGCCGCCAACGGGTACCAGCGCTACATTCACTTCGCCCAACGCCTCGATGGTCGATTGATCGGGCACATGATTGAGATCGCCCAGGTGCAGCACCGTCAGCGAATCGTAATCCAGCAGATAGGCGACGTTCGTCCGTCTGCTGACCTCATCATGCATGGGAATACCCGTGACGAACACGCCGCCGATTTCGTATTCGCCGGGACCATCCAGCGTATAGACGCGCCCTTTGACGGCATCAATGGCATTGTGTCCGGGTTGTTGGTGGCTTACGGTGACGATTTCACCCTTTAAACGTGGGGCAGGTAAACCGATGCTTTCGGCGAACGGATCAGTGATGACTGCGAGGCGTCCGCGCTCGGAAATACGGAAACAACTGTGTCCATACCATGTGATGTCCAACGACTTTATCCCTCATTAAAACAAAAATTCTATCCTTATTATACTGTAATTTGAGGCTAAAATCTATAACGCTGTGTAAGAAACCTGTTGGGACATACTCCGCACAGCCAAAAAACTTGACCGAAATTAAGAAATACGCGCTTTACCTCACCAGAGGTTCAAAACCTCCGGCTAAGGGGGTTTGGAAACCCTTGAAAGGGTTGTTTTCGCGCTGCATGTTGGCTCACCAACCTCTTTCTTGAGAGGTTTCCAGATTTTGTTTTGAACCCGCTGCGAGAAACCATGAAGCGTTATTTTGATGCCTGACGATCTATGTGTCTGCCGACCATCGGGCGCACACGCAGGTGCGCCCCTACGACTCACAATGAGGATTCTCATGGCTTGTCATGATAACTCAGCGAATGGTTATTGTGGATGCTGGTTGCATCCTGAACGGGTGAGGCGATGAGACATTTCAACCACTTGAGCAATTTATTAATTCTACTGAAGCGGTAAAC
>CALMZT010000624.1 GCA_937870805.1 uncultured Chloroflexota bacterium | reverse complement strand
GTGTACACAAAAACCTGTCGCCTCGCTAACGGAACAGGTTATAATCGAATGCAGAGTCAATTATTTTTCAGGAGCATTTTATGGTTGCGATGGAGCACGCCGGACAAGCACTCATCCCTACACTGACGCCGGAACACCTGGAATTACAGAGAGCCGTGCGCAACTTCGCGCAAAAGGAGATTGTGCCGATTGCCGCCGAATTTGATGAAAGCGGCGAGTTTCCGCTGGACACCATTCGCAAGATGGGTGAAATGGGGTTGATGGGCATCGAAGTGCCGGAAGAATATGGCGGCGCGGGCATGGATGCGCTGGCTTATGTGCTGACGATGTTTGAAGTCGCCAGAGCCGATGCCAGCCACAGCACGATTGTCAGCGTCAACAACTCGCTGTACTGCAATGCGCTGCTGCTGTTCGCCAACGAAGAACAAAAGCAGAAGTATCTGCGCCCCGTTGCCGCCGGGGAAAAGATCGGCGCTTACAGCCTCACCGAGCCGATGTCGGGCAGTGACGCGGGCAACATGGCAAGCCGCGCTGTGCTCAACGATGCAGGCACACATTACATCATCAACGGGCGCAAAAGCTGGGTCACCAGTGGTCCCGTCGCGGATCTGGTGCTGTTGTTCACGATGACCGAGCCTGAGAAAAAGCAAAAGGGTATTTCAGCATTCCTCGTTGAAGCGGATAAACCCGGTTTCATGCGCGGCAAGAAAGAGCCGAAACTTGGCATTCGTGCCAGCGCCACCAGCGAAATCGTCTACGATAATTATGCCTGTCCCGTCGAAAACCTCATCGGCAAACCCGGTGATGGCTTCAAAATAGCGATGGCAGTATTAGACGCCGGACGCATCGGCATCGCCTCACAAGCGCAGGGAATTGCAGAGGCAGCATATGAAGCCTCAGTGGATTACGCCAAGACACGCCAAGCCTTCGGGGGTCCCATTGGGCAGTTCCAAATGATTCAGCAGAAAATTGCCGACATGAAAACGCGCATCGAAGCGAGCCGCCTGCTGATCTACAACGCTGTGATGGCAAAGGAACGCAGCAAGCGCGACGGCAGCCGCTACACGCTTGAAGCCAGCATGGCGAAGCTGTTCGCCAGTGAAATGGCAATGTTCGTGACCGATGAGGCGGTACAGATTCACGCGGGCATGGGCTATAGCAAAGAAATGCCTATCGAGCGCTACTACCGTGACGCGCGCATCACCCGCATCTACGAGGGCACAAGCGAGATTCAGCGTATGGTCATCGCGCGCAATGAGCTTGGGTTACGCTAGATATTATCACTGGAGGTGAGCACAGCGGTTCATACCCGTCAAGCCCAAAACGGGACGACGTGCAAACTCCGTTTGCCTGGGTCGTCTCCTACGAATGTCGATTTAAGGATGACTAACTGACGTTACGCACCGTGAACCTGTGAACAAGGGGTTTAAACCCCTTGTTCGAGCTAAGCCTGCGTAACATCAGTGACTAATTTACGCCAAAAACGTATTCGTTAAGGCTTATCCTGACGCCATTGAACACATCGGTTCGCCTCTACTGATGACCGTGAACTGAAAACTAAAAGCTAAAGGCTCAATATGAAAGCATCCGTCTTTTTTGAACATGGTCCGCGCCGCGTGATGCAAGTCGTGGACAATCTTCCTAGCCCTGAACCCGCACCTGGACAAGTGCGCGTGCAGATGAAAGCCGCCGCGCTCAATCGCCTTGATTTATGGGTGCGTGAGGGCTGGCAGGGACTCAAGCTCAACATGCCGCACATCACTGTTGCCGACGGCGCGGGCATTGTCGATGCGCTGGGCGCGGGCGTCACCCGTTTCGCGCCGGGTGATCGCGTCGGCATCAATCCCACCATCGTCGATGAGGATTGCATTCTCGAAAACGGGAATGAGGAAGATTGCAAGGACATCCATATTTTGGGCGAAACCGTTCCGGGTGTTGCGGCGGAATATGTCGTGCTGCCCGCGCGCAACCTCATCAAGCTGCCCGATCACGTCACGTTCGCGGAAGCGGCGGCGGCGGGGCTGGTGTTCGTCACTTCATGGTATTCGCTGATCGAGCGTGGCAGCTTACAGGCGGGCGAATCAGTGTTGATCGTCGGCGCGGGCGGCGGCGTGAATACCGCCAGCATTCAAATTGCCAAGCTGGCGGGCGCGAAAGTCTACGTTGTCGGCAGCAGCGCGGAGAAGTGTAAACGCGCGGAAGAACTCGGCGCGGACGTGATGGTCAACCGCGAGATAGATGAGGATTGGGCGAAAGCCATCTACAAGCT
>CALMZT010000623.1 GCA_937870805.1 uncultured Chloroflexota bacterium | reverse complement strand
GCAGGTTCCGCTCGAACAAGGGGTTTATGCTCTTTAACTATTTAATACGGCGTATGAGGAATTGTAGGGGCAGACCAATGTGTCTGCCCACCATCGGGCGCACACGCAGGTGCGCCCCTACGACCCCTTGTTTTACTCCGCCTTTAATCGTTAAACTGCATCACGGGTTTCTAATATCCATCGCTGGCAGTTTTGCACAGCCAGCGTCCACAACAGCGAACGGCTGCGTAAGGTGAGTTAAATAGTTAAAGAGCATCACGGGTTAGGGCTGCGATGTTTCAACCTCTTGAGAGGTTTACCCATTCTCCGTTAGCTCTGGGTTCAAAACCCGGAGCGGTAAACTGCGTAAGGTGAGTGAATAATAGAATACACACTTCACACGTTGGTTCTTGAATTTCCATCCGACGAGAAAGTCATGGTTTTGAGCGCCTGTATGGAAGGCATCAGCCTGCGTGGACTGCAACAGGTGTTCAGCTTACATCGCTAAACGACGAGTTGCTAGTTGCTGGCGCAGGTTCAGCAGATGCCGTTGTTGATGAACACCCTGTTCCTTGTGCCGCAGGATGTGTTGGAATTGGACGCGGTGTGGACGTTTGCAGGTAACAAATCACTATTCGCGCTCTCGCAAGCGCCGCGAGAGGGTACGCAGCGCAGAGAGGGAGACTTCCGGTCGATCACGCAGAATCGTCTTGAACATTTCGCCACTGATGACCAGCGCACGCACTTCTCCTTTGGCACGTACCGTCGCGTAACGGTGGGCAGAGTCAATCACCGCCATTTCGCCGATAATGTCTCCCTCCTTGCGAATCGCCAACAGCTTTTCAGCGCCTGCTGCTCCTTTGATAATGCTCGTCTCGCCTGCCACAATAATCAACATCTCATTGCCCTCTTCTCCCTCACGATAGATGATCTCCCCATCGTGATACCATTCCTCGCGGGCAATTTCGGCAATCTGTTTGAGGTCATCAGGCGATAACTCTGCGAACAGCGGCACAGCGCGCAGCTTCAAAACACGTTCAAGCAGGGGAACAGTTTGTAAAGTTTCCATCGTCTCTCTATCCAAATAAATCAAGGCATGAAGTGCAGTTTCACGGGTCAGGGGGTTGGCATGATTTTTGAGGAGTCGTAGCTCTGGGATGAGATCATGCAAACGCAGTTCCAGCGCGGACTGAGCCGCGAGGACACGAGTCCATTCATTCTGCCCGTTCAGCAGACGTTTAAGGGCGGTTTCTGGCGCGAGATCTTGCGCGGGCGCGATTTTGCCAGCAGTTCGATAAGCTCCAACACCGCCTGAAAAATGCCTTCGCGTAACTGCGGTGGCGAGAGGTATTTGACGCGCTGAGCGTCTTCATTCGCGAATTCTATCCCCAGCATCGTCGCAATGAACGGAGCAATCAGCGGCGCGCGTTCTGGCGCTAGGTTTTCGATGCTGGCTTTGAGATCAGCATACTTCTCATCATCCGTAGTATCCACCATCGGCTGAAAAAGGGTGCCAAACAAGTCCACAAATGGCGCATATGGAGTACTGCTCTGGTAAGATAGGGATCGCCCTTCGTGCCACTGGAGAGCACGATTGTTACCAGTTGACCACTGTCGCAGCTCAGCAGCCAGCCGCGATTTGCCAAGCCCAGCCTCCGCCATCAGCGCAACAATTGAACCTCGTCCGTGCTGTAGTTCATCAACCCGTGCTTGCAATATCTGGAATTCGTGTTCACGCCCAACCAGTGGCGAATGAATGCCCTCAATACCACGCAGCGAACCGGGTTGTGCTTTGGGACGCAGCGCACGATACGTGGGGATAGGTTCACTTTTGCCTTTGACTTCGATGCTGCCTAAGGACTCAAACTCAAACAGCGACGCAACCAGTTTATAGGTGTTTCCCGAAATCTGTACTGTGCCGGGCTGCGCGGTCTGTTCCATGCGTGCGGCGAGGTTTACCGCGTCACCCATCGCTGTATATTGGACACGCAAATCAGAGCCGACTTCCCCGACGACGACCAATCCAGTGTTGATGCCAACGCGCACGTCGAATTCCAAGCCCTGTGTACGTTTAATCAGTTCACGTAACGGGCGCACGCCTTCGACAATGCCTAAGCCTGCCAGCACTGCGCGCTGTGGGTCATCTTCGTGGGTAATCGGCGCACCGAAGAACGCGAGAATAGCATCCCCCATGAGCCGCGCAATGGTGCCTTCATATTGATATACAGGTTCGATCATGCGCCCGAAGACCTGATTCATGATCGATGTCCACTCTTCAGGGTCGAGCTTTTCCGCCATCGCCGTCGAGCCTTTGACGTCGCAAAACAGCATGGTGACGATACGACGTTCGCTTTCCATGCCTGTGCTGACACGCGCGGCGTTCAGCTTGGCTTGCAGTTCGTTGGGCATATAACGTTCGAGGCGCTGTGTATCCAGGCTGGGGCTGGCGGGCTTTGCTTACGCAATTTGTTGACCACAGTTGAAACAGAACTTCGCCTGAGCAGGCAATTCAGTGTCACAGTTTGGGCAAGCGATGGCGAGTGAAGCGCCACAGTTCATGCAAAATTTTGCATGATCGGGATTAGCCGTCTGACATTGAGGACAGTTCATAGCCTTATCACCCTCGTAGTCGTATGATACGCACTGCGGTA
>CALMZT010000622.1 GCA_937870805.1 uncultured Chloroflexota bacterium | reverse complement strand
ACCGACATCGACGGCAACGGAATTCCCAGTGATCTTCCCGCCGCGCCCACAGGCTCGTAGGAAAATGGCGCTTTCAGCGGCAAGCCGCGCGCGCCGTCTGCCTCGATCAACAGCACATCCGAATCGGTAGAGTCCAGGAGATGCGGTATCCACCCTGGCGCAGGACCGTAGACTTTGCCTGAACGTATGTCGTCGTGCAAAAACACAAACCGATGTTCGTTCAGCAGCGTTGAAAGTGATTGTGCGTTGGCGTGATAGGTAACAGTATGTGGAAAGAATTCTAGTTGGTTTTGCCCGATCCGTGTGGTGGTCGTCGCCAGCACGCGCCAACCCATCTCGGCAAGTTCATAGCCGAGCGCGACCAGCGTCGAGGTCTTGCCGCCTGCGCCGATCAGCGAGACCACATCGCCCCTTACGATACCAAATGCCCTGTGCAGCTTCATAGCAGTTATCCCAACAGAAAGGGACGAATTTGCAGTGCCGAGAACACCGCTTCTAACACCCCGCCTCCAATCGCCAGCGATTTATCGGAGATGGTAAAGCAGTTTTCTCGCTGTGCGCGCGGGTCAAGATCACCAATTTTCATACCCGCGCTCACCTGCACATGTTCATGAATCATGCCGCGCAGAATACCAGCAAACGGCGCGACCAACATTACGTCATCCACCTGGGCAATTAACGCCCCTGTTTCCAGTGTATCACCAATTGCCGCGTGAGAGATTACAAAACCGTCCTTTGGTGCGCGCAAAATACGGCTGTGCGTCATGCCCTGAATATTGCCCGGCGTGCCTGTGTCCGATTCTGCCTTGCCACGCCAGATCACGCGCCCCAGGTGATGCCCGCGATTGGTCTCGATCACGGCATGGCAATCGACACCTGCATCAAAACCGGGACCCAGCGCTACCACCAATGGCGCATCGTCAATCAGCGTGTCGATATTCACTTTCGCCATCCGTCCATCGACCACAACGGCGGGTTTTAGCGCGGTGATTGCCTCACCTGCGGGGTCAACCAACACCGGAATTACATCATTTGCCAGCGCCGCTTTTGCCTCAGAGATAGTTTCCACGCGCCGCGCTGTGATGTCCTCAATGCTGATTTCGCCCGCGTAAACTGCTTCACCGTAGCTTACGGTGCGCCGTACCAGCAGCGGTTTTTCAAGTTCAGTCACGATTACGGGAAAGCCCGCGCGATACAGTCGATAGATCACGCCGCTGGCAAGATCACCGCCGCCGCGTACAACCGTTAACGCGCGTGGGAACAACTTAGAGAATGCCAACGCCATGCTCCCGCAGCGCCGCCACAACTTTATCGGGCGTGAGTGGGATGCTGTTTATCCACACGCCTGTTGCATCGTGAACCGCCGCCACAATCGCCGGAGCGAGGGGCATAAACGGCATCTCTGCCATGCCGCGCGCGCCCCAGGGACCTATCGGGTCAGCATATTCCAAGATGACTGATTTCACTTCGACAGGCACATCCAATACCGTCGGAATCAAATACGTTGAGAGATAGGGGTTCAAAATTCTGCCGTTGCGCGAAATCAGATGCTCCATCACCGCATAACCCTGTGCTTGCACGACAGCGCCTTCAATCTGCCCCTCGACTAACGCCGGGTTGATGGCGCGTCCCACGTCGTTCACCGCGACCACGCGCAGCACATGAATGTGCCCTGTTTCAATGTCAACTTCGACTTCTACGGCTTGCGCCGCATAGCCATAAGCAAAATTCGGCTCACTTTTGCCTGTCGTTGGGTCATAAGGTGTGGTCTTCGGTGGGCGATACTGATACGTCGCAATCGCC
>CALMZT010000621.1 GCA_937870805.1 uncultured Chloroflexota bacterium | reverse complement strand
CCCCTACAATTGAGCCATGCCGTCTATTGCCCAAAACCTTATAGGAATTACGCACTTGGGTTCACGAACAAGGGGTTTAAACCCCTTGTTCAACCACAAATCGCAATTCTACGGCGTAACTTCTTTTTACTAACAACGAACAACGAATAACCAACAACACCCATGCGCCTTCTCCTCCTCACCCGTTACGAAGACCTCAGCGCCGCCAGCCGTCTGCGCTTTTACCAGTACGTGCCCTTTCTGCAAGCGCACGGCATACAGGTGATTCACGCGCCGCTGCTGAGCAACGCCGATCTCAGCAAGCTCTACCGTGACGGGCGACGCAGCATTGCATCAACAGTGTTCGCCTATCTGAAGCGCGCGGCAAAACTTTTTGGCAAATATGATCTTTTGTGGATTGAAAAAGAACTCTTTCCGATGCTGCCCGCGCTGGGAGAAGCACGCTCACGCACGCCCTACGTCGTGGATTACGATGACGCCGTGTTCCATAATTATGATTTACATCGCAGCGGTATCATCCGCCGTATAATGGGCGGCAAGATTGACAAGGTGATGCGCCACGCGGCAATGGTCATCGCAGGCAACAGCTATTTAGCAGACCGGGCACGCAAAGCCGGCGCAAAACGTGTCGAAATCGTCCCCACCGTCATCGACATCGAGCGTTACAGTGTCGCGGGCGCGCCACCGCCGCCGTTTACGATTGGGTGGATTGGCAGCCCATCGACCTCCAAATATCTCCAGATGCTGGAGCCAGTGTTGAAAGACGTGTGTGCAGCAGGACGTGCGCGCGTCCTGACAGTCGGCGCAAAGGAATCGGCTGTCAACGGCATCCGCGCAGAGAATCGCGCGTGGGCAGAAGAGCGTGAGGTCCGCGACATTCAGGCAATGCACGTAGGCATCATGCCCCTCCCCGACGAACCCTGGGAACGCGGTAAATGCGGCTATAAGCTGCTTCAGTACATGGCGTGCCGCTTGCCTGTGGTGGCGTCATCAGTAGGAGTGAATGCGGAAATCGTGGAAGGCTGCGGCTTTACCGCAGATACCCTGGACGAATGGCGAACTGCGCTGTTAACCTTACGTGACGATTCGGCGCTGCGCACGGAACTGGGCGCTGCGGGACGGCGCAAAGTCGAGCAAAAATATACGCTGCAAGTCACGGCGTCGCGCTTGCTGGAACTTTTGCGAAGTGCGATTTAAGCAATGAGCAATGAGCAACGAGCAATGAGTGAAATACAGGAGTGCGCCTTTTCAGCTTTTTATGCTCTATAAAGGAATTCACCCTAGAGTATCTGTGTCTATTTCAGTGGATTTGATAATTCGGCAGCCGGAAACGTCGTTCTCTGGCGGCAAATATGTCAGGAAATGATGTAATGACCCTCAACGAACAGGTACGCCAATTCTGGGAAGCCGAGATTTGCGGCACAAATCCTGATCTCATCGGGCAAGCGCCGATGCAATCGCATGAATGGTATGAGGCGATTGAAAAACATCGTTATGAGGTCGAGCCGTTCATTCATGCGGTGGCGCAGTTCACGCGCTATCATGGCAAAAAGGTGCTGGAAGTCGGCGTGGGCGCGGGCACAGATCATTTGCAGTGGGCGCGGGCAGGCGCAGAGTGTTACGGTGTTGATTTGACGGATGCAGCAGTAGAAGCCACACGCCAGCGGCTTGCGTTGTATGGCTTCACGTCACAGCTTCAACGCACCGACGCCGAACATTTGCCATTTGAGGACGCGACTTTCGACATGGTGTATTCGTGGGGCGTCATTCATCACAGCGAACGCCCGGAAGCGATTGTGGCGGAAATCCATCGCATCCTGAAACCTGGCGGCGAGTTCGTGGGCATGATGTATCAGCGTCCAGCGCTGGCGAGTTGGGATTTGTGGCTCAAACATGGGCTGCTGCGTGGCAAGCCGTTGCGCAGTTTGCGTGATGTCATCTGGCATCACATGGAAAGCATCGGCACAAAAGCCTACACCGTGAACGAACTTCGCACAATGTTCGGCGCGTTCAGAGAGTTCAAGGGCGAACCGATTTTGACGCCGTATGATACGCGCCATGTTCCCGGCTGGCTGAAAAAATTTATCCCCGACAGTTGGGGCTTCTTTATCGCTTTGCGTGTGACGAAATAGCCTATGAAAATTCTGATGGGCGACTCGCTCGCCTATGAAAGCCCGATACAAGTCGGCTCACACAATTACGCGCGCCTGTTTCTGGACAGTGGGCACGAGGTCTTCTGGCTCGGCGGCTCACTGCATCTGTTGAATGTGCTGCGCGCATCGCGTGGCAACACCCACGATCAATCGCTGATCGAATCGTGGCGTATGGGCGGCAAGCGCGTGCATGAGCGCATGGTTACCTATCATCCCCTGACGCTGCTACCGTACCGTAATGTACCGTTATTGGATTCGTTGTGGATGCTGCGCCATACGCTGGATACGTGCGTGCCGCCCATACGTAAAATCCTGCGCCGACACGGTTTCGCGCAAGCAGATGTGCTGTGGTTGAGTCAGTCGTTTTACTCACTGGCGCTGCTGAAACATGCACATTATAAAAAACTGGTGTATCGCATGGCGGACAGCTACGCCGAGTTCAAAGGCGTGCCGCAGAGCATGAATGCCGCTGAAGAAGAAATTATTGCGCGCGCCGATACCATCTTCTGTACCGCACATAAGCTGTATGAAGATGTGCGTGAGAAGGCGGGCGATAAAGTTCATTATTTACCGAATGGGGTCAACTTCGAGCACTTCCAGATTGCCCAGCCTGTCGAGCCTGCTGATATTGCGCATCTGCCGCGCCCGCGCGTGCTGTACATCGGGATGCTGGCGGACTGGTATGATGTCGATCTGGTGGCGCACGCGGCGCAGACGTTACCAGAGTACAGCTTCATTATCATTGGTCCACAACGAACAAATCTTGAAATCCTTAAAGGTTTACAAAATGTGCATCTGTTGGGCGCGCGGGCGTATCAAGATATTCCGCATTACATGCACTTCTGCGACGTGGGTATCATGCCGTTCAAAAAAACGTCGCTGACCGAAACAGTGAATCCGATCAAAATCTTTGAGTATCTGGCGGCAGGATTGCCTGCGGTTTCGGTGCGTTTGGATGAACTGCAAAGCCTGAACTCGCCAACGCTGCTGACGGATACGCCTGCCGAGTTCGTGGATGCGCTGCGTGAAGCGGTGAAGCGTGGGCGCGATTTGCCGGAGTTCATTGACTTCGCTCGTAACAATAGCTGGCGCAAGCGCTACGAACTGATTAGCCAGCATTGGTAGAAGTGGTGAGCAATGAGTGATGAGTGATGAGTGATGGGTGATGAGTGATGAGTGATGAGTGATGAGTGATGAGCAATAAGT
>CALMZT010000620.1 GCA_937870805.1 uncultured Chloroflexota bacterium | reverse complement strand
GGTATCCAACGAGTGGCAATATACTGATCATTAGCGAACACATCAAATGTGCCATCGAACATTGGATGCAAGCGCGTTACAAGTACTATCCCTGTTGCATAGCCTACTGAACCGGGGAAACGCACGTCGAATTCTTCTTCACCATTAATCAATCTTCCACCATCAATAACTAAACAACTTTCTATTTGACAACCGATATAATCCTGTTCATAGACTTCTGTAGGGAACCCAGAGTAAGGCATAGAATTTCTCCACCAATAGTTAGACAGTAATTCTGAAGAGATATCCCCTACATTTATCATATTAAATGCAAGACCTGAATACCGCACTAAACGGAGAAATCCGCTTTGAATGCCATCACGGCGATGCGATAGTATCGCCCCCCAATCCGGCTGATAAATTCCCTGCACCACCAACGACGACTCCGCTGCCAGCGCTACATTCGACGCCATATCCACCGTAACCGGAAACTCGACGAGCGCACGACGATAGTTGTAAATTCCCGTATCCGCGAGATAGCTCAAGCCGCGCGCGTCGGTATACGCCGCTACGTAATCCGGGCGGGCGTCGATCAAAAACTCCGCCACTGCGCCGGGACCATTGCGCCATGCATCTGCTGCTCCCGGCGTCGTCAAGCCTACCATGTCAATCGTCGTGCGGTTGCCCATGTAGCGCATCATGCCCACATCATGCACGGCGACTGTGGCATCCGGCGGGGTGTTCGCGTCCAGCCAGCGCGCCATTTGCAGCGGCTGCGCGTACACATAGCTCACGTTCAGCGCGTAGTGGCGCAGGAAATTTCCCCACGTCCATAGCGCTACACCCAGCACAACAGCGCTCACAACCCACCGCACAGCAACAAGCGCTGAACGATAACTGACAACTGATAACTGATAACTTCTCTCAGATTCTCGGCGGTTCAAAAGCCATCCCGTGCCCCATACCGCTAGAGGAAATAACAGCGCCAGCAGTGGCATTTGATAGCGTTTGAAGTGCCAGAATGCCGTATCGAGCGTGGAAATTGCCGCCGTCCCTACCAGCAACCAACCCATGACCAACGTGCCAATCCATCGTGTCTCGCGCTGCCATATCAACCGCAGCCAGCCGATGAGTGCCAGCAGCGACACCCCCAACGGCAGATACCAGCCTTCGCGCGAACTCACGCCCGTCGCAAACTCCATCCACATGCGTGCGAAGTTTTCAAGTATCCGTCTAATAACTTCATCCCAATAAAAAGGAATCATGCCGAAAAGCGACTTCGCCTGATTGCCCGTCGCCACCATCGAGCCTGTTACAATCAGATTCACCGTCGGTTGCACGCCCAATGCCACTATCGGCAGCATCAGCCAGCGTCGATCTCTCGAACCTTTGACGGTAAAAAACATCAACATGACGGCAATTACTGCCAACAAGCCACCTTCGGGGCGCATCAGTGCCAGCAGCATCCCCGCAATGCCCACGCCGCGCACATCACGCCGCACGAACTGATACAACGTTAGCAGCGTGAACAGGATCACAAGTCCAGTTTCCATCCCACTCATGAAATGCCACGAAATTGGACCACTGAGCGTGAACACTGCCGCGCCCAACAGCGCCAGCCAGTAAGGAGCATTCAGCGCGCGCGCCAGCAGCACCATCAGCCACGCCGAACACGCCAGCGCCAGCGCCCCCACTGCCATCGCCCACACACCGAGATTGAGTCCCTGAAAGCCGATCAAATACCCCGCCGCGAGGATGAACGGATACAGAAAACTGGTCGCGCCCGATGTGGGTGGCTGACCGGGGTTATAGACGTAAGGCTGCCCTAACGCCATCTGTTTGGCATACTGGAAGTGAATGTACACATCGTCCAGCGGCATGACGTATTGCCCATTTCCGACTGCCAGCGAAGTCAGCGCATACACCACAAACACGCCGCCCGCCAGCACGCAGCACAGCGTCCATGCCAACAGCGCTTGATGTTTCGTTAAATGAATTGTGGACATGAAGGAGAATTTACCACACGGACACCGAGTTCAAGGAGGGTAATCAAATGATCTTCTCGCTGCTCTCGGCGTCTCGGTGGTTCAAATTTAACTTGAATATCCGTTGGCGAACGTGTCAATCATCAAGCGCACATCATGCCCCAGAGGATACAAAATCGGGCACGTCGCGCCAAATGAAATGTACTCGCGCACCTTACGTTTCACTTCCTCAGGCG
>CALMZT010000619.1 GCA_937870805.1 uncultured Chloroflexota bacterium | reverse complement strand
TTGTTTCCATGAGCAGGGTGCGATGGAGGGGAGGCTGTGCCTCCGCGAGATTTCATGGTTCGTATCAAAATATTTGATGGAGTTAAATACATGTCTAGAAAGCTTGTTTTATCGTTGTGTCTGTTAGTGGCACTGCTGCTGAGCTTGAGCACAGTGAGCGCACAGGATTTGATGAGCGTCTCTGGTGAATGCGGTTCCGACACTAACACCAGCATGATCCAGAGCATCGAAGCCACAGACGCCAGCACGGTTGTTTTTACACTGTGCGCGCCCGATCCGGCGTTCCCGTCGAAGGTCGCGTTCGCCGCCTTCGGGATTAACGATTCCGACTATCTCACCGAGATGGGCGGCGGCGGCGATCTGCTGACCAACCCCAATGGCACCGGTCCCTATATGCTGTCCAACTGGGATCAGACCAATGAAATCGTCTTCAGCCGTAACCCGAACTACTGGGGTGATCCGGCGATTGAAGAAACCCTGATCTTCCGCTGGAACTCCGAAGCCTCGGCGCGTCTGGTCGAGCTTCAGGCAGGCACCGTCGATGGTATCGACAACCCCGCGCCCGGTGATTTTGAAGTCATCGCCGCTGACCCGAACCTTTCGCTGTACGAACGCCCCGGCACCAACGTCTTCTACCTCGGCATGAACAACACCATTGAACCGTTCACCGATGTACGCGTGCGTCAGGCAGTGGCTTACGCCATTGACCGTCAGCGGATCGTCGACAACTTCTATCCTCCGGGTTCACAAGCCGCGACGCAGTTCATGCCTCCTGTGATCTTTGGCAATACGCCTGAAGTTGAACCCTTCCCCGTTGACCTCGACATGGCGCGCAGCCTGTTGGAAGAAGCGGCTGCTGAAAACGGCTGGACACTGCCTCTCGAAGTGACCCTGAACTACCGCGATGTCGTGCGTGGCTACCTGCCGCAGCCCGGTATCGTCGGTCAGGACATCCAGTCACAGCTTGCCGCTGTCGGCATCAACGTCACCATCGAAGTCATGGAATCGGGCACGTTCCTTGATGCAGCGGCAGCCGGACAACTCGGCTTCTTCATGCTCGGCTGGGGCGCAGACTATCCCGATCCCACCAACTTCCTTGACTTCCACTTCGGCGCTGGCTCGGCTTCAACCCCGCGCTTCGGCAATGTCATTCCTGAACTGACGGACGTTCTGGCACAGGCAGCGCAGTTGGCAGACAACGATGCTCGCTACCCGCTGTACGTGCAAGCGAACACGATTCTGCGCGATCAGGCAGTCATGGTTCCTATAGCGCACGGTGGTTCGGGTGTCGCCTTCCAGGCACGTATCACGGGCGCGCACTCCAGCCCGCTGGGCAATGAGCAGTTCGCCGTGGCGGAAGACCCTGATGATGACAACATCATCTGGATGCAAAACGCTGAACCGCTGAGCCTGTACTGCGCCGATGAAACCGACGGCGAAACCCTGCGCGCGTGCGAACAGGTGATGGAATCGCTCCTGGCATACGAAACCGGCGGTACGGCAGTCGTGCCCGCGCTGGCGGAAAGCTACGAAGCGAACGAAGACTTAACGGTGTGGACGTTCAATATCCGCCAGGGCGTGACCTTCCACAATGGCGCGACGCTGGATGCCAACGACGTAGTGGCGTCGTGGGCGGCTCAGTGGGACGCCTCGAACCCGCTGCATGTGGGTCGCACGGGCAACTTTGAATACTTCGCAGGCTTCTTCGGTGGTTATCTGAATCCGCCGCCGCCCGCGAGCTAAAAACGTCTCTTGTGTAGGGGCATGGCGCGCCATGCCCCTACAACACACATGCATTACCAGTGAAGGGCGATCCAATGGGTCGCCCTTAGCATAAAGTCTGTAAAGATGCTTAAGTTTATTATTCGCCGCCTGATTTTTTCGATCCCCGTATTATTGGGTATTCTCGCCGTCACCTTCCTGCTGGCTCGCGCTATCCCCGGCGACCCCTGTCGCGCCGTACTTGGTGAACGCGCTACGCCTGAGGTCTGTGATGCGTTTATCGCGCGTAACGGTCTCGACAAGCCTGTTTTTACGCAGTTCATCATTTATATTGGGCACGTTTTGCAAGGGGACTTCGGTGAATCGCTGCGCTACAGCCGCAGCATCTCCGACCTCATGATTGAACGCCTGCCTGTGACGCTGGAACTGGCGATGACGGCGATGTTCTTTGCCATCATCGTCGGCATTCCACTCGGTGTTATTTCTGCTTATCGTCATAATTCGTGGATTGATGTCGGTACGATGCTGGGCGCGAATATCGGCGTGTCGATGCCTGTGTTCTGGTTGGGCTTGATGCTGGCATTTTTTTTCGCCGTCGTGCTCAAGGATACACCGTTCGCGTTGCCGCCTTCGGGACGCTTGACAGCGGGTTTCCAACCGGTGCCGTTTTATGAAGTGTGGGGGTTAGCCTCAAGCCCGGAGACCGCGCCCGGTTTTCTGGTCTTCCTGTCGCGCATTAATCTGCTGAACGGCATTCTGACGTTGAATTTTGAACTTCTGGCGGATTCGTTCCGTCACTTGATTGTCCCTGCGCTGGCGGTAGGGACGATTCCGCTGGCGATCATCGCGCGCATGACCCGTTCCAGTGTGCTGGAAGTGTTGGGGCAAGACTACGTGCGAACGGCGCGTGCCAAAGGACTGCGCGAACGTGTCGTCGTGGTACGCCATGCGTTGCGCAACGCGCTGCTGCCTGTTGTAACGGTGATCGGTTTGAACTTCGGGGCGCTCATCAGTGGCGCGGTGCTCACAGAAACCATCTTCGGCTTTTCAGGACTCGGCAGAACCTTAGTCGATGGCATCACCACGCGCGATTACACCATCGTGCAGGGTTTCACCATCTTTATCGCGGTATCCTTTGTCTTCGTCAACCTCGCCGTCGATATTCTCTACGTGTATCTTGACCCGCGCATCCGCTTAGATTAAGACAAAAGATTATGTCAACCACGAGCACATCACTGCCCCGTACTGAACGAAAGATCACAAAAGTAGAACCTCGCAAAGTCGGGTATGGGACGGCTGTTGTCCTTGCCATCTTCACCCTCGTGTTGACGCGCATTTTGTCGCTCATCGTCGCAGGAGTCTTTGCGGGTGGGATGGTCAGCGGGTTTCGTGAGGCGGGTTACGTGATTGGCGCGGCATTGGGTACAATGGTTTTCCGTTGGACGCTGTCCGCAGACCCGCATACGAGTCTCCTGTTACAAACGTTGGTTAATATGCTGCGCAATCGCAGCGCTCGTGCTGGGCTAGTCGTCATCTTTGCTTTGTTCCTGATCTCTGATTTCGCCGATGTCATTGCCACCCACGACCCCATTCAACCGATGATGGGACAGCCCGGCGAAACGGGCAGCCTCACACGCAAGCCGCCGTGCATTCCATTCCTGGGCTGTGAAGGTCCGACCCATTGGATGGGTTATGATCTGAACGCGCGTGATTTGTTCAGCCGCGTTGTGTATGGCGCGCAGACATCGCTGTTTGTGGGCTTCACCAGCGTCATTGGCTCAATTGTCATTGGAACGATGCTCGGCTTGATCGCGGGTTACGCGGGAAGCTGGACAGATAATGTCATTATGCGCTTGATGGATGTGCTGCTGGCATTTCCATCGCTGCTGCTGGCAATTGCCATTGTCACGGTTTTAGGTCCTGGCTTGCTCAACGCATTGATCGCCATTGCTGTCGTCTCAATTCCGGCATATGCGCGTCTGGCGCGTGCCAGCGTGCTGTCCATCAAAGAAATGGAATATATTACGGCGGCACGGGCATTGGGCTATAACCCCGGTAACATCTTGTTTGGACAAATCTTTCCCAATACGATGACACCGCTGATCGTGCAAGGTACGTTAGACATTGGCGGGGCGGTGCTCTCAGCAGCGGCGCTGTCGTTCCTCGGCTTGGGCGCGCAGCCGCCGACTCCCGAATGGGGACAGATGTTGAGCGAAGCGCGCACCTACGT
>CALMZT010000618.1 GCA_937870805.1 uncultured Chloroflexota bacterium | reverse complement strand
AGCGAAGCGGCGGGATCAAGGTTGCAAAAGTATGTTTTTAATTCTAAGCTCAACAGCCCTGCAAAATGCATTTGCTTTAAGCCTATTTCATGCTCAAACACTCAACAACGCGCATATTAAAGCCCCTCTCCCGCGCCACACACGTTTTCAACCCATCCCATTTTGCGCGTTGGGGTTAGCGAAGCGGCGGGGTTTGGGGTGAGGTTAAACGCGAACAATTGCCTACTTCCACAAAATACCTACGCTTGTGAACCCCCTAAACTGGAGCTTTTAATGACAAATGACAAACCGACGCTGGGAATTGTCGGCGCGGGTAAGGCGGGCAGTACATTAGCGCGTCTATGGTCACAAAAGGGCTACCGCGTAGCTGCCGTCAACAGCCGCACGCCCGCGCACATGCATACGTTAGCGAAGCAGGTCGGCGGGTTAGCGGTCACAACAGCGCTGCAAGTCATCGAAGAAGCCGATTTAACGCTGCTCACCGTGCCAGATGATGTGATTGTGCCATTATCGCAGCTAGTGGCGAACGGCAGTGATTTAAACGGCAAAGCCATTATCCATACATCAGGGTCGCACGGCGTAAGCAGCTTACAAGCATTAGCAGAGCGTGGCGCAGCAACAGGGGGCTTGCATCCAGCATTTCCATTTGCGGACATCGAGACTTCGATTGCGCGGCTGCCGGGCGCAACATTCGCGCTGGAAACCGAAGATGCACATCTGCGAAGTTGGCTTTATGACCTTGTGCTGGCGTTGGATGGGCGTGTGTTGGATATACCGCGTGGTAAGAAGGCGCTGTATCATGCCGCGTTGACAGTTGCCAGCAATTATGCAGTGACGCTTTATGCGCTGGCAGAAAATATACTGCTGTCGCTTGGGGCGGAGCGATCAACGGCTGAACACGCGCTGAATATATTGGTAGGGGCAACCGCCGACAACTTGCGTACAAAGGGGATTCCCGATGCTTTGACAGGCGCACTGGTGCGCGGCGATGTCGGAACAGTAGCGGCACATATCGCGGCGCTGGAACCTTATGACCGTTCATTGGCGACACTTTATGTCGAACTGGCGCGTTTGACTCTGCCGCTGCTGGAAGCGCGCGGCGTTGCTTTAGATGCTATTGACGATGTGCTGGGACAACACCATGAGAATGACAGTACGTGATATTCAAAAGATGAAGACCGAAAGCCAGCCGATTTCGATGCTCACCGCTTACGATGCGATCAGTGCGCGTCTGGCGGAGACGGCGGGCGTGGAGATGATTCTGGTAGGCGATACGCTGGGCATGGTCGTACAGGGGCACGATTCAACCATTCCAGTCACGCTCGACCAGATGATTTACCACGCGGAAATTGTGGCACGAGTGACGCAAAAGCCGCTGATCGTGGGCGATATGCCGTTTATGTCGGTGCAGGTGAGTGCGGAACAGGCGTTAGCGAACTGCGCGCGCATGATGCAAGAGGCGCGGGTCACCTGTGTGAAGGTGGAAGGTGGCGAGTTCATGGCACCGACGATTGCACGGCTGACAGAAGCAGGTATCCCTGTGATGGCGCATATCGGGCTGACGCCGCAGAGTGTGCATAAGTTTGGCGGTTTCCGCGTCCAAGGCAAAGAAGTCGAAACGGCACAACAGGTGATTCGTGATGCGCATGCCGTCGAAGACGCAGGAGCATTCGCGCTGGTACTCGAACTTACGCCTGCGCCGCTCTCACAGATTATCACCGAACGCCTCCACATCCCAACAATCGGTATCGGGGCAGGGCGCTATTGTGACGGTCAGGTACAGGTGTTTCACGATATTCTGGACCTGTATCAGGTGTTTTTGCCGAAGCACACTAAACAGTATGCCAAAGTGGGTGATCTTATCCTCAAAGGGATACAGGATTTTGTGCAGGAAGTTCAGAAGCGCGAATTTCCTACCGAAAAGCAGAGTTTTAACATGAATCAGGAAGAATTAGCGGCACTGCGCACACAATTGGAGCAAGATAATGCCAATGGAAGTCATCCAAAGCGTTAGCCAACTCAATCAGGTGCTCGATAAACTGCCGAAGCCGTTTGGTGTCGTACTGACGATGGGTGCGCTGCACAGTGGGCATCTGATGCTGGTGAAACAGGCGCGAGAGGTAAAAGCGGCGGGCGGCTCAGTCGTAGCAACCATTTTTG
>CALMZT010000617.1 GCA_937870805.1 uncultured Chloroflexota bacterium | reverse complement strand
TAACAACTCTTGAGAGCGCTCCCAAGAATCATACCGCAAACCCCTTTCTCATGCCAGCAACCAAAATCAAAATGTAAAACTGATTTCAATTGGCATTTGTAGGGGACGACGTGCAAACAAGTTTGCCTGTGTCGTCCCGTATAAATTAACGTTAGTTTTGCTTAAGCCATCAAAAAATGGAGTCGTGGGAACGTTGTAGGGGCGCAACATGTTGCGCCCTGCTTGAGGCGATGCCTTTAAGACAGCCCATACCCAAACGGGAACATCGCACCGTCGGGATGCTGCTTGAGCGCTGGCAGCGGCACTTGTTCGATGCTGCGCGGAAATGAGAACGACAAGCGCCCCACGAAAGGAGTGTCGCCAAACAGCACATCGGCAACGCCTTGCCCTTCCGTTCCGGGCAGCCACGCCGCCACAAAAGCATCCGACAGCGCCAGTGGATTAGCAATCAACAGCGGTCTGCCGGAGAGCAAAATCACGACGAGCTTTTTTACGCGCTGGCGCATCCGTTCGATCACGGCGATGTCTTCAGCGGGCAGCGTCAATGTGCCATTGTCGCCCAGCCCTTCAGCATAAGGCGCTTCGCCCACGACCACCACGCCGACAGCCGCCCGTTCATCATCAGCAAACACACCATTCTCGTTGTAGCTTACCTGCGCGCCGCCGATGGTTTGGCGTATGCCCTCCAGAATCGTCGTGCCCTGCGTGATTTCTCCTTGCGCGCCCTGCCAATCAATCGACCAGCCGCCGCACTGCTTGCCGAGGTTGTCCGCGCCGCTGCCCGCGACCAGCAAACGAGTGTCTTTCGCCAGTGGGAGCACACCTTCATTTTTCAGCAGCACCGCCGATTTGCGCACGGCTTCGCGCGCCACTTCCCGATGCGCCGCAGAACCCACTTCAGGCAGCAGATCATCGCGCCCAAAAGGATAGTCAAACATGCCCAGCCAGAACTTCGCCCGCAAAATGCGCTGCACAGCATCGTCAATGCGCGTCATCGACACATCGCCTTGTTCAACCGCACGAGTCAATGTACTAATGAATGCTTTATAGTCGAATGGCACCATCACCATATCGAGACCCGCGTTGATGGCAGTGACGACGCTGGTGTAATAATCCTCATCAATCTGGCTGATCGCCATCCAATCGGAAATGAGGAAGCCGTTGAAGCCTAATTCGCCCTTCAGCACATCAGTGAGCAGGTAGCGTTGGGCGTGCATCTTCGTGCCCTGCCAGCTTGAAAATGAGACCATGATGTTGAGTGCGCCCGCTTCGATTGCCGCGCGATAAGGCGCAAGGTGCGTAGCGCGCAGAGTGGCTTCATCGTCCTGGTTATCGCCCTGGTCGATCTTGTAGCCATCACCCGGCGCTTGCCAATTGCCGTACATCCAGCTATAGGAACGAGTCGTGCCCCAGCGCGTGCCCCCATCACCAACAAAATGCTTGACCGACGCGAGAGTACGCGGGTCATGATCTTGCAGCCCGCACACGTAAGCCGTACCGAGTGTAATCACCAACTCGGTGTTTTCGCTGAAGCCTTCGTAAGTGCGTCCCCAACGAATGTCCTGCGGCACAGAAACCGCAGGCGCAAAATTCCAGTGAACGCCTGTCGCCTGCAATTCGCGCGCAGTGATGTTGGCTACACGCTGCACGAGGTCGGCGTCGCGCGTGGCACCCAGCGCAACGTTGTGCGGGAAGATCACCGCGCCGCGCACGTTGTTGTGTCCGTGTACCGCGTCCGAGCCATAAATCAGGGGAATACGCAGGCGCGTGGTTTGCGCCGCTTCCTGAAAACTGCGTACCATCTGCGCCCAATTTTCAGGCGTGTTGTTCTGTGGGTTGCCGCCACCGCCGCTTAACACCGAGCCAATGAAATAGTTGGCAGCGTCTTCAGGCTGAATGCTGTTCTTTTCAACCTGCGTCATTTGACCGATCTTTTCCGCCAGAGTCATCTGCTGCAAGAGTGCTTCAACTTCGGCTTCGTTCGTTAAGGCGGTACGTGAAGAATGCATGAGGACTCCTTAGGTCATGTAATCGGTATCAAACATACATTATATGCATTTCTGCGCGTCTATGAAATGATGAGCGGGAGCGTTTCCGAAACTGCCTAAACTCTACAGAACTTTCGCTCTTGCTCTGTCGAACAAGGGGATTAATCCCCTTGTTCAGGCACAAATTGATCTCGAAAAGCGAAAGTCCTGCTCTAATAGACAAGCTCAGATTTAACTGAAAACTGTCAACTGTAGACTTGCCCTAGCGTTCGTCGCCCATTTGCTTGATGAACGCTTCCATCTGCTCGTAGTGGGAGCCTTTCCAGTAGATTTTGCCGCACGAATCACAGAGGCGGAATTCGTCATAATGTTCGCGCACTTTGTCGGGAAGCTGATCGGCAATCGGCGCTTTATCGACGGCGTTCAGCACGCCGTTGCATTGCGTGCAGCGCTGGTGACGCATGGCGTTGTCGAGCAGATGGAAGCGTTTGAGGACTTCGGCAAGCTGCTGCCAGGGATGCGTATCCTGTACAAAGTAGCCGTAACGCACCACGCCGCGCTTGAGCAAGCCGCGATCACGGGTGAGCAGAATGCGGTTTTCTTCGCTTGAAATGCGCGCCAGTTCCTCATCGCGGTAGTCTTCGGGGTACAGCGTATCGAAGCCCAACATACGCAGATACGCCGCCAAACGTCCGAGATGCACATCGGCGACAAAGCGCGCTTCGGACAGCGGTTCAGGGTGCAGCGCGGTAATGGAGGAAATGTCGATAGACTGGAATGCTGGATACACACTGATACGGTCATCGTTGCATACGTGATAGTTGAACCCCACAGGTTCGCTGTTGACCAAAATCAGCGCGACTTCCGTGTGCGGCACGCCCAGCGCTTCAATCATGTCTTTGATGGAGCGTCGTCCTTCAAAAGAGCAGGCGAACAACATCTGACGGCGTTTCAGCGGTAGATGATTATTCAGGTGAGCATAAAAACGCAGGTGGGCGATGGGCATCGTTAGATGTTCATGATTGGTTACATCGTAGGGACGAGGCAGCAGTTCACCCCTACAATATTATCACAACATCTCGTAGGTGGTGATTTCAACTTCATGCCCATCGGGGTCTTCAAAGTAAATCGAATGGCTGACCGTATGATCCTGAAACTCGAACTCGATACCACGCTGGCGGAGTTCTTCCTGCGCCTGCTCAAAGTCCGCGCGCGTGGCAAGGAACGCGAAGTGCCGCATCGCCAGCGTGTTGTTATCGGGTCGTTTCTGTGGGTTGGACGTGCGCGCCGGGAACAGCGCCACGCCGGAATTGCCCAGCATCATCATCGCCGGGGCATCACCCCACTCGTCCGCGAAGCGCCGTTCCATGCCTAGCACCTCTTGATACCAGCGAATCGAGCGCTCCATATCGGTGACGGTAATCGCAATGTGGTCGAGATGTTGCAGCTTAACCATAAAAACAGCTTTCAGCAGTTAGCGGTTAGCAATGAGCAGACTCACTTTACGCTCCGGGTTCATGCTCATTAAACATGCAATACGGAGCATAACTCTCCTGTCCAATTTATTGGACGTGGTACTTCGGCAGCCGGAAACTTTAGTTTCTGGCGGAAGAACCAAATCGCAACTTACGGCGTCGGGAAGACTTCAACGTCCGTGAACGGGAAGTAACGCAGCCGCACCGCGCCGCGAATATTGGCACGCGGAACGGGTCCATAATCGGCTGAATCATAACTGCGATTGCGATTGTCCCCTAGCACGAAGTATTCATCTGCCCCAAGCGTCCATTCGCCGCTGTAGTTCGGGCGCTCGTTGATGTACGGTTCGTCCAATGCCACGCCGTTGATATACACCGTGCCATCGCGGATTTCTACCGTGTCGCCGGGCATCCCGATAATGCGCTTGAGTACCATGATGCCATCGACAGGCGACGACAGCACGACGACTGCGCCGCGTTGCAGCGAGTCAGTCATCACGTCAATCGCGCTGGTGAGCAGCATATCGCGTTCGTGGAAGTTCGGCTCCATGCTGCGCCCTTCGACATAGTAGCGCGGCAGAAACAGGTTCACCAGCAGCACAATGAACAGTATTTTGAGCATGGGTTTGACCCATTCGTCGGCAAATTCACGCCACAGGAAAGGTTTGCGCGGCGTGGAGGGATTTTGAGGTTCGTAGAGCATCACTTCTCCAAAGAGATCATCATTACACCCTCATAGAATAGCACCAAATGATGTAATCATTTGTAAAATGTGTGCAAACTATAAGATACAATTAACATTACATTTTTTCTCGTAAGGAGTCGTTTATGCACCAGACCACGCAGCTATCACACGCTGATGCGCTGAAAATTATTGACGTGATCCGCGCAGAGTTGGAAAAAGAAGGCAAAGGCGCTGCCGTCGCGGTGGTCGATGAACATGGTGAACTGCTGGCGTTTTTACGCACCGACGGCTGTCCCCTGCCATCGATCAACAACGCCATCAACAAAGCCTTTACCTCTGCCCGTGAACGCAAAACCTCACGCTCGTTGGGGCAAGCATCACGAACGGATGTATTCCCAATGACGAACTTCGGTGATCTTCGTTACATTGGCTGGGGCGGAGGCGTGCCCCTTACCTATGAAGGAAAAGTCGTTGGCGCGGTAGGCGTCAGCGGTTTACCGGAAGAAGAAGATATGGTACTGGCACAGCTTGGCTGCGAAGCGTTCGAGGGGAAGGATTAGTTTTTTCACAGGGGCGAATCGGCGATTCTCTATCAAAATAAGACTTAATGAATTTAGGCGTGCTAGAACCGCGTCACTGAAAACCGATAGGATTTTCTGTCCACTTCAGTGGACGTGGTTCTGCGGCAGCCGGAAACTTTAGTTTCTGGCGGTGAAAAACGCACCCTTAAGACTGATCTTGATGCCTGAAAATCGCCGCGTCCCCTTCATTCGCCGTTCGTGGCATCGCCCTAAAACGAATAACGAATAACCAACAACGAATAACCAACAACGAACAACGAATAACTACTTACCAACAACCTGCTTCACAGGTTGCTTACGCGCGACGGTTTTGAGAATATACTCGCTGGCATCGGGCGTCTTGCAGCCCGTGTCGCCGTGATCGATGTAGACTTTGCCAACATTTTTCGCCGTCAGCAGCGCCTTCTCCTGCAACTCACCGCCGCGTGAGCCAATAGCAATCACCGCGCCGTTCATCGCCTCACGCTTGCGGTTTTTCTGCTCATGGATTTCGCGTTCGATAGTCGCCAGATACGACTCAAAGTAGGTGTCGGGTAACGCAGTGTCCTTCGCCACCAGCCTCGCCAGCACGTGCCAGCCGACACGCCCTCTGTATTCCTCATCGGATTTTGACCACTGTTCAGCAATTTCGCGCGCGAAAGGCGTCTTACTCAGCATCTCGGCAACATAACTAGCGGTGCCGTAGTCTTTCACGTCGCGCACCCATTGTTCCGCTTGTTCCCAGGTAACATTTTGCGGGTCGGCGATCATCGTCGCCAGCGCCCGCGCGTCGTAATTGCCTGTTGCCCAAAGCTCCTGCGCCAATGGGTGATCTTGCTTGATTTTCCTGGTGAGCGCTTTGAGCGTGGGGGTGCTCACGCCGAACATCTCATCCACGACGCCGTGCTTAGCGTAGATTTTCCGAAATTGCGCCGAACCTGCGGCTTCCAACTCATGCATCACTTCTGGTAACTGCATTCTACCAAACTCCTACTCGCTACTTTATCTCTATTATACGATTTGAACCGATTTTCTGCGCAGCGCTGCCCAAAAGTGCGCAAGAATGGTCAAGTCGCATTATGTAGAGCAAAATGAGGCTTTGCCCTACACAATGCAGAGAATTTAACCCGACTCTAAATCTTCACCCGTTCCAAACAAGGGAAGCAGTACAAAACCATACATCGTATTCAAGTCTCTCCCCACTGCGTGGAGAGAGATTTAGAGAGGGATAAAGCAGTATGACATAAGCGTAACTCCCTATACCTTTGCCACTGGAAACAGGATTTCCGTCGCGGTAGTGCCATCGTCCGCCATCGGTTTCAGGTAAATCTCGTGTGCTTTACCTGCGATGCGGTAGCCATTCGCGTTTATCCACTGCCCTAGCGTGGCGTAGCTCTCGTCCAGCGAGTCATAGCCACTTGTATGAATAAGGCTGGCGACAAGCGGCAGGGTAGGCAGCTCACGGATACTCAAGCGCCGATTATCGTTGAGGGCGATGTCAGAGGTAACGCTTTTATCCACTGGCAGCACAATCTCAATATCCATATTGGCTTGTTTGAACTCATCATCGTGGAAAATGGTGTACGGCGGCGCGACGGGCATGATTCCCTTGCTCATGATGGCTTCAGCGGCTTCACGAAGCAGTGTGCCGACGTAAACAGGCGTAGGCGCGTTTTCGCGGATGGACAGGACGTGCTGTGGTTCAATCGACTTCAGGACAACTTCTTGGTCAGGCATTTTTCCCTCTTGTTCAATTTGATGGAGGCGGGCGGCGACTCGTATCAGGCGTTCTTGCTCTTCGTCGATGTGCTGCTCGATTTCAGCTTGTTTCATGCGTAACATGCCGCGCAGTTCCTCAGCCGACACCTCTTCGTTGAGCAGCAGCGTGATCTGGTCGAGCGACAGCCCTAAATCTTTCAGCGCGAGAATGCGATTCAGGCGTGGTAACTGGTCGTATGTGTAATAGCGATAGCCCGTCGCGGGGTCGATATAATTGGCTTCAAATAAGCCGATGTTGGCGTAATAGCGCAGCGCCGAGGCGGGCACACGACAGATTTTGGAAAAGTCCCCGATTTTGAACATGTTCTCTGTATCCGTTCTGTGTTGAAGCTTCTAATGCAGTGTAGACCTTGAAGCTGCTTCAAAGTCAAGAGGGCAATAACGAGATCACAATACAGAGTTTACAGGGGTAGGGTTCAATTCTAATGGATAAATCAAAATAAACACTAACAATCTGTTCAGGACAATGGGCTTAAGCCCATTGTTAGCAATCTAACTG
>CALMZT010000616.1 GCA_937870805.1 uncultured Chloroflexota bacterium | reverse complement strand
AAGCTGATCGATGGCTTCCAAAAGTTGATCGCGGACCTGGGCTTCCTCGGGCCGATCGGCGGGCACGTCGAGGAAGGTATGCACCAGGCGGCGTAAAATTTCCGCCCAGGCTTTGCCGGTGGCCTGGCGATTGCGCAGCTTGACGAGCGTGGGCAGCAAGCCCTCCACCGCGCGCGAAAAGGCATCGAGTTGTTCGCGGTCCTGGGAAGCAATGTCCGCAAAGGGCAGGACCTCGCCAAAGCGCGGCGCGGGCTTTCAACTTCAAACAGGGCGTAATTGAGATGTGACCGTGGGGTTTGGTACGCCGAATCCCACGATATTTACAACACTCTTCTTTCAATCCTCAGCAACTAAAAACCATCAGTTTCGATACTTTATCCATTCTCAACCGTTGAAAATTTGTAGCAATTTCCTGCGGAATGCGGAAATTTGTTACACACTCTCATAGGCGATTCTGTGCTTTGGCGTGTTATACTAGGCGTAGAAAATGACCATTCCCTGAGTCCTTAAGGAGGACTGTCTCATGGCAATCAATGCCCCCACCAAAGATACAACGTATACCATTGATAAAATTGTCGCAGCACTCGGTCAAGATGCAGATACACTTTTAAATCATGTTTCGCACACCATTTCACGCGATAACCTTTATCTTCCCAGCCCGGATTTCGTAGATCGCGTCTATACACAGACAGATCGCAACCCACAGGTGCTGCGCAGTTTGCAGGCAATGTTCGATCATGGGCGTTTGGGCGGCACAGGCTACCTCAGCATTCTGCCTGTCGATCAGGGCATTGAACACTCCGCAGGCGCATCATTTGCCAAGAACCCAATCTACTTTGATCCTGAAAACATCGTGAAGCTGGCAATCGAAGGCGGCTGTAATGCTGTCGCGTCAACCTTCGGGGTATTGGGCGCTGTTGCCCGTAAGTACGCCCACAAAATCCCCTTTCTCGTCAAAATCAACCACAACGAACTGCTGACCTATCCCAACAAGTCTGATCAAATCATGTTCGGCACCGTCAAAGAAGCGTGGAGCATGGGCGCGGTGGCAGTGGGTGCGACGATCTACTTCGGTTCTGCCGAAAGCTCACGCCAGTTGATTGAAGTGGCGCAGGCGTTTGTACAGGCGCACGAATTGGGGATGGCGACAGTGTTGTGGTGCTATACCCGTAACGCAGGGTTCAAAGTTAATGGCACGAATTACGAAGTCTCCGCTGACCTCACGGGGCAGGCGAATCATCTCGGCGTCACCATTCAGGCAGACATCATCAAACAAAAACTGCCGGAGAACAACGGCGGCTTCAAGTCGTTGAATACGGGTGGCTCATCCTACGGCAAGCTGGACGAACGTATTTACTCGCAGTTGACCAGCGACAACCCGATTGACCTCACACGCTATCAGGTGGCGAACTGCTACATGGGGCGCGCGGGCTTAATTTCGTCGGGCGGCGCAAGCGGCGAGAATGACATGACAGAAGCCATTAAAACCGCCGTCATCAATAAGCGCGCGGGCGGTACAGGGCTAATCAGTGGTCGGAAAGCCTTCCAACGTCCGCTGGCAGAAGGCGCGGCACTGCTGCGGGCAATTCAGGATGTGTATCTGTGCGAAGATGTTACAGTAGCCTGAGTTCGTAGAATCTCAAAATCAAGCGAGGCAGGAAATCATCTCCTGCCTCGTTTCGTTTTAATCTAAGGAGGATTGTTCGTCGAGCGTTTTACCGCTGGTGCGCGGCGTGCCAATCCAACCGTGCTGCACCGATTTGATCTCGGTTACTGATACAAAAGCGTTAGGCAAAATAGAGTAGACACATTCAAGGATTTTGGGAACTTCGCGGTGTTTGACGACGCTGCGCAGCGTCACGACATTGCCTTCGCGTCCTGCACCGTGCGTTTCGGTAACGCCATAGCCCTTACTGCGCAGGAGTTCCGCGACTTCATGTCCCTGCTCACGCGCGATGACATTCACCGACATATAACTGGTCATGAAGCGCGATTCCATCCACATGGCGAGATAGTTGCCGAGTGAAAAGCCGCCGCAGTAAGCGACGAGGTTTGGGACATTCGAGAGGTCATTCACTACGCCGGACATCACGACAGCGAACAACCACGCTTCGATGAAGCCTAAGATCGCCGCGAAAAGTTTCATCTGACGTGCGATAAATACCAGGCGCATCGTCCCAATCGCGCTGTTGATGATGCGCAGCACAAAAATGACTACAGCTATAAAAATTCCATCTATAGTCAATGTAAAACCTTATCTACTTTTCTTAATCATATTTTCTTTATTGTAGTAGGAATAATAATAAATTGTAATCAGTGAATTTGTCATTAGTTTAAAATGGTCACGAAGAAATTGAAACGAGTCCACATGCGTGTGAGGTGGGCGGTTAAGTAGCCCACCTTGAGCTTGTAGTCTTCCAGCAAGAAACCAACGACATCGGTTGCCATAGGGGTTACTCCTGCAATCCCAACACTTCAAACAGGTCGTACTGCCCGCTTTTGCCTTTGATCGAGACGCAGGTTTGTTTGCCCGTAACGACCTGATCGCGCACTTGATTGTAGGTATCCGCAGAGATAAGAAAGCTCGTTTCTGCCTCTTTGTTGGCAGATTCGATGCGGCTGGCGAAGTTCACGGCGTCGCCAATTGCCGTCATCGACTTATTATGGCGCGCTCCGATGGGACCGACGACAGCTTCCCCGTAATGCACTCCAATGCCGATTTCAAACGTCTTGTGATAGGTGTTCAGCAGATAAGGTTTAAACTTCTCGACAAGCTCCAACATTCGCAACCCGGCGCGTACAGCACGCAGCGCAGCGTCGGGCTGTCCATCGACACCAAACAGCGCCATGAAGCCATCACCCATATAGTTGTTGATGAAGCCGCCGTTTGCTGTTATCGCCGTGCCGATCAAATCAAAATAACGATTGAGCACATGGATGACATCATAAG
>CALMZT010000615.1 GCA_937870805.1 uncultured Chloroflexota bacterium | reverse complement strand
GCTCTCATTTCGCCATATCTTATATGCAACTCCAGGTTTTTGTCAAGCATTTTGTACATTTTTGATATGGACACACATTCCTGCCATCCATGACCGAAAACTGCATTCGCTTCCCCGCGTAGTAGCAACATCTCGTTTCCAGCAGAATTTCAACACGGGGTTTACAAGGGTAGGTATTCAATTTTAACTTATCAAATGTGTCCAACGGGGCGCGTCTGAAGCCCCTCTCCATGTGTAGATAACTCATCTATCGCCAACGTGTCAAAAATGGAGAGGGGGTGGGGTGAGGTTCAACGCGATCATTTGCCTACTCCAGAAAATACCTACCCTTGTATAGGGTAATTCTGAAAATTTCTTAGCGACCTTTGCGCCTGTGCGGTTCAAATTTTCACCGCTCTCATCAGCCATAGTTCATGCCTACGATCCTGAAACCTGTTCAGTAAACGGCATGATACGCTTGACTTGCGGCTCAACAGTGTGTACAAAGTGCTGCCAGTTCTTGCGCCAGAATTTGCCAAATGTAAAGCCGCTCGCTTGATACACCTGCTTGTGATTCATCCAGACGACGAAGAGCGTCCCCGTGAACAGGAAGCGCTGCAAAAAGCGCGTGATGAACAGCCCGGGTGCTGAACGTCCGCGCTGTATCTTCGCCAGCATCCCGCCTTGAAACTGAAGATGCTTGACCTCATCACGTAGAATCTGGCGGCAGATTTGTTGCAAAACAGGCGCTTGCGTGGCGTCATGCAGCGCTTTGTAGTACGTCATGGCGAAAACTTCCGCCATCACCAGCACGAAAACCATCACTTCCAGGTCGATCAATCCGCGAAGAAAACGAAAGGCGCTGTCCACTGCATCTTTTTGCGCCAAGGGTAATTCCTGCTCCTCCATGAAACGCCCTAAATCGCGGGCATGGCGCTGCTCTTCTTGAATGAATAAGCGCAGCGCAGGCATGTACGCCGTGTCACCGCTGCGTTTGACGTATTGTTCGGCGCGCGCGATGAAGTGTTTGCCTTCAGAGCTTTCACCCAATTGAAACTGCTGAAGGGAGCGTAAAATCGTGTCCACTTCTTGCGGCGTCAGGCAATACGTTGAATCCCAGTCGATGTGCATCAGGTTTTCACGGTTGTATGCAAAATACGCAAACCAGTCCATCACAGCCTCCACCTTAAACTTATAGAAGGCATTGTAGGGTAGCTAACACAA
This sequence comes from uncultured Chloroflexota bacterium, assembly GCA_937870805.1. Taxonomy (GTDB): domain Bacteria; phylum Chloroflexota; class Anaerolineae; order Aggregatilineales; family Phototrophicaceae; genus JACAER01. The sequence continues at coordinate 2,346 of CALMZT010000615.1, read as the reverse complement.
CCAGCTCCACCGCTTAGACGACAGCTTTGACGCACCTGAGTGCTTGACGCAAGCGCTCTCTGCTGCTAACGTGCGAATAGGAAACAACACAACGATAGGTTTTAACACTTATTTCAAAGTCAACTCAAAAATACACGGCACTGAAGCCTTTTTTATGCTCAAACGCTCAACAACGCGCGTCTTGAAGCCCCTCTCCCGCGCCTCACACGTTCCCAACCGATCCCAATTTGCGCGGTGGGAGAGGGGTTGGGGTGAGGTCAAGGCAAGCGTTTGATAACTTTTGCTTCCCTCCATGAAATAACTATCTTTGTGAGGGGGCAATGAGGATGAGGTTATGGCAAACGACGGGACTAAACATATGCTGGACATTTTACTGGTCGAAGACAATGCACGTCTGAATGAAGCGCTCAAAACGGGACTGGACAATACAGGTGAAGTCCGCGTTGTCGCCACGATGACGACAGGGGAGTCGGCGCTCGAACACTGTTTATCCATCGGCGCGCCGCAAGCCATCCTGATGGATGTCGCACTTGCTGGACAGATGAACGGAATAGACGCCGCCGTTGCCATTCGCCGCGAATTCCCGCGCCTGCCTGTTGTGTTCTATTCGATACAGGACGACGACGCCTACTATCGCGCCTTTCGTCAGTCAGGCATTCTCAGCCACTACGCTTACGTGCGCAAGTCGAATTATTTACTGCCGCAGATGATCGTACCCCTGTTGCGCGATGCAGTGGCAGGACGCAGCTTTGTCGATCCCGAAATCGAAGCGCGTGTGCAGGAAGTGCGTCAGCGCGACGAAAACGCCCCAATGAATTTGCTTGAACCCAATGAGCAGAAAGTTGCTTTAATGCTGGCGCGTGGCATGACCAACGAACAAATCGCGGCGCGCATGGGTTTCCGCGATAAGCGCACTATCAGCCGCACCAACGGCGAGATCTACGCAGCGTGGGGCTTAGCCGACAGCGCAACAGACGAGAAGATTGCCCGCACCCGCGCGGCAATTATCGTGCATAGCGGACGCCTCATTCATTGGGACGCGGACGGCAATCCCTTCGTCATCGACGCGCGCGGCAAATGGACCGCCTTGGAGGAATGATGACAGGCATATTCGTGCTCGATTGGACGATGCTGTCCGTGTCGCTGTTCAATGCTATTCTGCTGACGTGGCTGGGCTTGATGGTGCTGTTCAGTGCAGACCGCCAGCATTGGGGCGTGTGGATGATGGGCGGCGGGCTGTTGATGGGTGCGCTGTTTTTCGTCAGCCACACAGCGATTTTGGGGCATGGCTCAGAACTCATCACGGACGGTTTGAACTTCTGGTGGCAGGTCGGTTGGCTGCCGCTGATGCTCACCCCTTACGCCTGGTACGGCGTCATCATTTGGTATAGCGGTGCGCTGCGCCGTCATCGCATTCCCTTAACCCTCATGAGTGCTACGTGTGTTGCCCTAATCATGACGATGCTCCTGTTTCAACCCCTGCCCAGCTACCGTGACGTGATTCTGCTGCAACTGAACAGCCCACTGATGTTAGGCGATGTGCCGCTGATGTTCGTGGCATTCCCGTTGTTCATGGTGCTGTGCATTCTGCTGGCAATGGACGCGCTGCTGCATCCATCCGGCAGGCGCGACGAGGTACGCCAGTTGGCATGGGAACGAGCGCGCGGCTTGCTCTTGGCGACCTGTTATATGCTGCTGGGCGGGAGCCTGGTGGTGATAACGTTCATCGGCGGCGTGGTATTGATCGCGCGTGTGGGTGCGGATTGGCTGCTGGATATTTTTGTCGTCAGCATGTTTGATTTGATTTTGTCGACGATGATTGCTGTCGCCAGTATTCTCGTCGGGCAAGCAGTTGTTTCCTACGAAGTGTTCACCGGAAAAATCTTCCCTCGACGTGGCTTTTTCCACGATTGGCGCAACATCATTTTGCTGGCGGCAGGTTATGCAGTGGTCATTGGCTGGGGTTTGGCAATCCAACTGCGCCCCGTATACGTCCTGATGCTCGTGACGCTGTTGATGGTCGTCTACATGGCGCTGTCAAGCTGGCGCGCGTTCTCCAAGAGTGAATCACTGATGGCGCGATTGCGTCCCTTCGTCGGTAGCCAGCAGCTCACCAGCCAGCTCATCAGTCCCGAAGATCAATCACTCGCGCGTGCAAATCAACTGTTCAGCAGTGTGTGCAAAAATGTGCTGGACACCGAGCGCGCTTATCTGATTCCGCAGGGCTTATTAGCGCCGCTGGTCGAAACCGTACTGGTCTATCCACCATCGTATAAGACGAAACCTGTGCGTTCACCTGCTGACCTGAAAAGTGATGTGCTGCCGCTTGACCCACTCGAATACGAC
>CALMZT010000614.1 GCA_937870805.1 uncultured Chloroflexota bacterium | reverse complement strand
TAGATCGGATTGCGCGATATGCCAAAGGGTCCATCGCTAACAATCGCTGATGTCGGGTGTTCGGGGATCGGGCTTGTGCCTTTGCGGTGCATGACCTGAAGCGCCCACAAGCCTAAGCCTAAGCCGATGATGACCAGCCCCATGCCGGGTAGAAAGCGCCACCCCTCCGGTACGAAGGATAGAGGGATGATAGTATTCAAAAGGAGTCCTAGTAAAATGCCCGCGCCGTAAATCAACGGCGGCGGGGCAATAACGCCGGGATTGTCGTGGTATTCGCTCATACGTTCTTTCTTGCGCTTGTAGGGAGTGTTCAAAAATGGTACTATTCGACACAACTATTTTATGTCGTGTGTAGTTTTAAATCCATGTCTCTCTCCTCCAAACGTTGGCTGATCTCGTCGAAAGTAGCGCCTGAACATTTACGCCAGTATCGCGGTATGAGTCCGGTGTTGGCGCAGGTGCTTCATAATCGTGGCTTTACCGATCCACGTGCCGCTAATGAGTTCTTATATTCCAAAGAGATCAAATCGTCCCCTTTCGACATGAAAGGGATGAACAAAGCCGTTGCGCGTGTGCGTCAAGCAATCAAAAATCGTGAGCCGATTATAGTCTACGGGGATTTTGATGCTGATGGCGTGACCTCGACGGTGCTGCTGGTGAGTGTGCTGCAATCACTCAACGCTGTCGTGAAGCCTTACATCCCGCATCGTGTGGATGAAGGCTATGGCTTGAACAGTCATGCGCTCAAGAAACTGGCGGCGGCGGGTGTGAAGGTCGTGATTACCGTAGATTGTGGCATTCGCTCCATTGATGAAGTGGAAGATGGTAAAGCCGCTGGTCTAGATTTAATCGTCACTGATCATCATACGATTGGTCCACAAGTTCCTGATGCCCTGGCGGTGCTCAATCCCAAACAAGAAGACTGCAAATATCCTGAAGATATGCTGGCGGGAGTCGGTGTAGCGTATCGCTTCGCCGAAGCGCTGCTCACTGTCGCCAATGGCACAGACCGCCATAAACCTACTCTTACGCCAGAGATGCTGCTTGATCTAGTGGCGACGGGTACGGTTGCCGACCTCGCACCGCTGAATCGTCCTGAAAACCGTGTGCTTGTCCGGCGCGGCTTAGAAGTGTTGAATCGCGCGCAAAGACCCGGCATCCAAGCCTTGCTTGACGTGGCAGGGTTGAAACCGGGTGGCGTGAGCGCGATGAGCATCGGCTTTGGCATCGGACCGCGCATTAACGCGGCGGGACGTTTAGAAAGCGCGATGGTGGCTTACGATTTGTTGTCCTGTGAGGACGCACAGCAAGCACTGCAATGGGCAGAACAGTTGCAAGCGCTGAACACCAAACGTCAGGACATGACACGCGAAGCACAGGAAACGGTGCGCGCGCAGTTAGAGCAGCAGCAGGAAATGGATAAACCGTTGATCTTCGCTTCACATCATGGGTTTTTGCCGGGCATTGTGGGCTTAGTTGCCGGACGATTGACCGAAGAATTTTTCCGCCCGACAGTAGTGATGGAATTGGGCGAACACGAAAGCCGCGCGTCGTGCCGCAGTATCCCTCAGTTCGACATCACCCATGCGCTCGACCACTGTGCTGATTTGCTGGTGCGGCACGGTGGACATGCCTCAGCCGCCGGGTTCACTGTGCTGAACGAAAATATTCCTGCGCTCAAGAAACGTCTCATGGACATCGCTGAAGATGCGCTGCAAGGGCAGGAACTTTTGCCGAACATTGAAGTGGACGCGGAACTTGATGTGCATCATCTGTCGGATGAGCTTTGTGCTGAATTGACCCTGTTAGAACCGACAGGTTATCATAACCCCGCGCCGACATTCGTTTCGCGTAATGTGCGCGTGCTGGAATGTCGTACCGTCGGTAAGGAAGGACAACACCTGAAGATGCGTGTCGCGCGTGCCGGGCAGCCGCCATTAGATGCGATTGGCTTTAACCTGGGTGCATGGGCAGCACACAAACCGGATCGTGTCGATCTGGTGTATCAACTGGAAATGAACGAATGGAACGGGAGGCAAAGCCTGCAACTCAACGTGCAGGATATTCACCGCGTTGGCGAACATTGATGAAATTGCGCATCGACTTCGACAAAGGGTTCTCATGGTTTAGGGCAAGACATGTCTTGCCCCTACTGGTTGCTATTTTGCTTGTGCTGCCGAGCGCGAGCATTATTGCTCAAGATGTGAACCCCTTTGGCGTTGTAGAGGGTTTCTGGCAAGAGGATACCGTTTGCAATCTCGGCGTCGGCTGGGAGCGCATCATCTTCGATTGGTCACAGCATCAGCCGAACGGCACTGATGATTGGTATACGTTGAACGTCGATGACCGCTGGATTAAGGCAGCGAATGACTGCGGGCGTGAAGTGGTCGCCGTTTTTAAGAACACGCCTGCATGGGCAACCGATGGCACTCCGGGTCCTGGCGTGCCGCGTGGGCTGTATCTGCCTGTGGATGACCCTAACAATTTGTGGGCAAGTTTTGTGCGACGTTCGGCGGAATACTATGCGAGTCGCGGCGTGTGGCATTTCATCGTCTGGAATGAGCCAGACATTAGCTCAGATGTCTATGGTTTTGAGTTTGAAGGCACTCTCGAAG
>CALMZT010000613.1 GCA_937870805.1 uncultured Chloroflexota bacterium | reverse complement strand
TCAAATTCTTCCGGCAGTGCATAACATACGATCACCTGCTCCGCCTGATAGCGATCATTCCACATTTCGACATAACTAAACAACCCATCAACGTGCAGCGTCGGTGCAAGATAGGGGTAGTCATGCTCTTTCAAATAGGTGTATATCTGGTGTGCAATTTCAACAGTATCCACAAGTCAATCCTTCAATGAAATGCCAGTTGTAGGATAACATAGAACACATGTTTCATCAACCCGCGTTTATGCTACATTACAGTATATGCTCACCCGAAAATTGGCTCACCCCCAATGATTGGTGGGATATCTTCCGTCACGCTAAACTATCTCACATCCAACTAACTCAATATGCTCATAACAGTATGGTACAAATCACCCGTTACGAAGAACTCACCTGGACTGAAGTCGCAGACCTGCCGCGCGACCTGCCCTTTGTCCTGCCGCTTGGCGACGGCTATGATGAGCAGCAAATCGCACAGGCGCTAGGCGTAGACTATTTCTGCTTGCTGCCAGCGCTGCCCTATGGTTGGCAGGGCAGTGTGGTTGCGGTTAGCCCGTCAATGCTCAAGCGCGTCGTGGCGGGTATCTTCAGCGGACCTACTGAAGAAGGCTTCACACGACAGGTTGTTGTTCATGCAGGTGATGAGGATTTAGCATCACCCGGCATTCGACAGATTAAGCTAACCCGCCAATCCTCAATGTCACCTGAACTCGCCGCCACGCCGCAGCGCGTAATCCTAATCCCCTGTGGGCACACCGAGCAGCATGGCTATCACCTGCCCCTCAACACCGACACAATCATCATCAACGCTATCGCCTCAGGCGTCGTACAAGCAATTCCCGACGAAGCTGAGATGCTGCCCACGCTTCCCTACGGTGTGAGCATGTATCGCTCATCATTCGCGGGCACTATGAACATGACCGGGCGCGTGTTTGAGGACTTTCTGCTTGAAGTTTTAGAAGCATTAATTGCACGCAAGCCGGAGCGTTTCTACCTGATGAGTGGGCACGGCGGCAACTGCTCGTTCCTGCATACCGTCGTAAAGTACATCGGTGATCGCCATCGGCACGTCTTCGCAGCAACGACCTGGCTGCACACATCGGGACATCTGGGCTTGCCTTCCATTCAGCAGCATCGCAAGTCGAAACTTGGTGGCATGGGTCACGCCTGCGAATTGGAAACCGCTTACCTGCTGCATCTACGCCCCGATCTCTGCAAAATGGAGCGCGTGGTCGATGAGACGGACTTTATCAGCACACAGAACTATTATATGGACTGGGTTGAAGGTGGGATGTTAATCCTGAGCCATCCGTGGGAAGACGATACACTGACAGGTGCTTACGGCGCGGGCAGCGTTGCGACAGCCGAGAATGGCGAACGCTGGCTCAAGGTCGCCATTCAAGAGAAGATTGACCATGTGCGCGAGATTCACGAACAGGCGTGCCGTCGTCTCGCAAAGCGCGAGGAATTAGGTGCGCGCTGGGGAAAGTAGGGGACGACCAATGTGTCGTCCCGTATAAATACTTTCTGGCTGACCGCTAACCGCTATCTCGGATTCATATTTTCCATCTGCAAAATCTCTCAGAACATGATATGCGGTAAAGGCTCACTGTTTATCCCTTACTCAGCAAGTAATAAGCCTCATTCCAACGCAGTTCATTTTTAAACTGATGCAGCGCTGTGGAATTGTCAATGCGTAGGAACTCAATGCCCGCCATTTCGGCAAAATCGGCTAGATGCTCGGCAGTGAGCGCTAGACTGAAGCCCGTGTGATGCGCTCCTCCTGCGTAAATCCATGCGGCAGCGGCTGTTTTGAAGTTCGGGCGCGGCACCCATAACGCGCGGGCAACGGGCAGTTTCGGCAGCGGCGCATCCGGTGGAACGACATCGACTTCATTGACAATGAGCCGAAAACGATTTCCCAGGTCGACGATAGAGGCATTAATCGCTGCCCCAGGTCGGGTATTGAACACAAGCCGCGCTGGATCAGCTTTACCGCCAATGGAGAGCGGATGAACTTCCAGACTCAGTTGACCGTCAGCAATGGACGGGCAAACCTCCAGCATGTGCGCGCCTAACACTTTCATCCCCGTTGGATTCAGATGATAAGTGTAGTCTTCCATAAAGGATGTGCCACCTTCCAAACCAGCGCTCATCACTTTCATGGCACGCAATAGTGCGGCAGTCTTCCAATCCCCCTCAGCGCCGAAGCCGTAGCCTTCAGCCATCAGGCGCTGTACGGCTAAGCCGGGAAGCTGCACCAACCCGTGTAAGTCCTCAAACGTTGTCGTGAACGCTTTGAAACCGCCCACTTCCAAGAAGCGTCGCAAGCCAAGTTCAATACGTGCCGCGTCACGCACAGCAGCATGTTGACTACCGCCTGCACGTAAATCGGAGGCGACAGCATACTGTGCTTCATAATCTTTAACAAGTGTATCAATCTCAGCATCACTCACTTGCTGTACCTGCTGTACCAGATCGCCCACGCCATAACCATGTACAGCGTAGCCCAGGCGAATTTGCGCTTCTACCTTGTCCCCTTCGGTGACGGCTACCGAGCGCATGTTATCGCCAAAGCGGGCTACCTTTGCGGACTGAGCATCATGCCAGGCGCAGGCGGCACGCGCCCACACACCCAGTCGTTCCTGCACTTCTGGATCTTGCCAGTGTCCCACGATGACTTTACGGTTGAGCCGCATCCGAGTGGTCATGTAACCGAACTCGCGGTCACCATGCGCCGCTTGGTTCAGATTCATGAAATCCATATCAATGTCAGCCCAGGGAATGTCGCGGTTATACTGCGTATGAAAATGGGCAAGCGGTTTTTTGAGGGCAGCGAGACCCGCAATCCAGTTTTTAGCTGGTGAAAAGGTATGCATCCATGCCACGACGCCGACGCAATCTGGTGCAGCATTGGCTTCTCGACAAAGGGAGTGGATTTCCTCAGGAGTCGTAAGCACTGGTTTGAACACAACATTGGTTGGGATCATGATCGCACGATCAAGTGTGTGCACAATTTCCTGAGAATGCTGTGCCACTTGCTTAAGGGCTTCTGCACCGTAAAGATGCTGGCTGCCCGTTAGAAACCAGATTTCAAAGTCTTTGAGATTCATCACGAGAACACCTTTGCAACAATGTTTTTGAAATTATATTCGAGCCACTAAATATTGACCTTTCAAGCAGATTCACGTTCTACCAGCTTCCATTCACTCTGAAAGAATCGACCCTGACCGAGCACTTCACCCTCGATGCGCTCAAACAAAATTTGCGTGAGATGGTGACCAATGCGAGCTAAATCACGAGCCACAACGGTCAACGGCGGACGAACAATTAATGCTTCAGGAATGTCATCGAAACCCATAATACTAAAATCGTCTGGTACGCGAGCGCCTGCTTGCCGCGCCGTCATAATCGCGCCAATTGCCATCAAAGAATTGGCGGCAAAAATGGCGCTGGGTGGCTGCGCTTGCTGAAGAAAAATCCCCATGGCACGCTGACCCCCTTCCATAGTGAATTCTACTTTTTGGATGAAATCTTGTTCTATCGGCAATCCCGCGTCCTCCATCGCGCGTTCATAGCCGCGCAAACGCGCCGGTCCAGGGGGCATATCATCGACGACGCTCATGAAGCCGATACGTTGATGTCCCTTCTCTTTGATAAGCCATGTAACTGCTTCATAGGTGGCAGGTTCACTCGTGCCGCCGACCACATCAACCAGCGGATGCTCCACCTGTGCTCCCAAGGCGACGACAGGAATATGACTGCGTTGAATAAATTTATCTAAGTCTTCAGTCTTCAGGCGATGAGGTGCCATAATGACGCCATCTACCGGGCGGCGCAGCACCGTGTTCAGAAAGCGCAGTTCGTTTTCATAAAGATGATCGCCGTTGGAAATCAGCACATCATAATCGCGCGTTCTCGCCACATCCTGCACGGCGCGCACTATCGGATGGTAAAAGGCGTTGGAAATATCGCCAATCATCACGGCGATCATTTGTGTACGCTGGGTACGTAAACTGCGTGCAATCATGTTCGGCTGATAGCCGAGCTGTTCTACAGCATTCAAGATTTTCTGTTTGGTTTCTTCACTGATAGGGATATGGGACATATTTTCATTTAATACGCGCGACACCGTGCTTTGGGAAACCCCTGCCAGTCTCGCGACATCATGCATCGTCGGGATATTCGATATAGCTTT
>CALMZT010000612.1 GCA_937870805.1 uncultured Chloroflexota bacterium | reverse complement strand
TTTCTCGATGCGTGGAATGAAAATAATTATGCGGCGATGTATTCCCTGACCAGCGCGCAAAGCAGACAGCGCTATCCGCAGTCAGTTTTTGAGGCGCGCTATCAGCAGGTCAGTGAGGCATTGGGCATCAGCGGAATTACGTATACGCTGGGCGATACGACGCTGCAAGGGACTACGGCGGCGGTGAATTATGACGTGAGTATTGAGTCGCCGGGTTATGAGACGCTCGCCGATACTGGGCGCATCATGCGGCTGATTGACGAAAGCGGTACCTGGCGCGTGGCGTGGTCGAGCATGGATATTCTGTCGGGTTATGCCGATGGTACGCAGATTGACGTACAAGCGCCACGCCCACCGCGCGGCACAATCTATGATCGTAACGGACTGCCATTGGTGCAGGAGAACGGGTCGGTGATTGCCATGTGGTCGTCACAGCAGGTAATGACGGACGTGGAAGGCTGTATCACGCTGCTGGCTGCTGCGCTGCGTGAATGGCGACCCAGCGTTGCGCAGCGTTTCGCCCTCAACTCTCCTGAAACGGTCTTCTTTTTGGGTGAGATGGACGCCGAGATTTACGCGCGCTACAGTGTCGATTTGCAGGCGTTGTGTGGGGTAGCGCCGGGCACGAACCTGTTTTATGAATACACGCGGCGGCTTTACGATTGGAATGGCGCGGCGCTGCATGTCACGGGCTATTTAGGACAGGTGCAAGCCGAAGACCTCGCGCGGGGCTACTCGCCGGGCGATATGATCGGCTACATGGGTGTCGAACGTGCATATGAGGAAGAACTCAGTGGCACGCCCGCGCGTGTGGTGCGCATTGTCGAACCGGGTGGCACGACCATCCGTGAATTGGCGACGGCTGAGGGTGCTCCGGCTTCATCGGTGACGCTGACACTTGACCGCGATTTGCAGCGCGCGACGGCGCAAGCCATCGCCGACGCTTTCAACTATGCGGCGGGCAATTGGGCACAGTATTCACCGGGCGCGGGGGCAGTTGTGATGGATGTGAATTCGGGCGCGATTTTGGCGCTTGCCAGCTATCCGAGCTTCGACCCGGCATTGTTTGACCCGAACAGCGCCAGCCCGGATCGCGCGGAGGTGATCGCCAGCCTGAACAGCAGCCAACTGCGCCAGCCGCTGACCAATCATGCGACGCAAGAGTCCTACTTCCCCGGCTCAACGTTCAAGATCATTACGTTAGCAGCAACGGCAGCAGAAGGATTGTTTTCGCCCACTGAACAATTTGACTGTCAACTACGATGGGACGGCAGAGAGTACGGCGATACGACTGAGTTCCGCATTGACTGGCGCAGCACTGATGGTATGGAACCTGCTGGTCAAATTACGATGTCGATGGCGTTGGCGGCATCGTGCAATCCCTTTTTCTATCAACATGGCGCGCTGCTATATCGCGTTGGACCGCAAACGTTGATGGACTACGCGCGGCGAATGGGCTTGGGCGCGGGGACAGGACTTGACAACATTATGCCAGAAGCCTCTGCCCCGCTGCCGTCGATTGACAGCCCGGAAGAGGCGATTATGAGCGCTGTCGGGCAGTTTGACGTACAGGTGACAGCGATCCAGATGGTGCGTATGATGGCTGGCGTTGCCAACGGCGGCACGCTGTATCGCCCGTATGTGGTGCAGCAGGTGGGCGGTGTCGATGGGCAGCCGATAACGTTTGAGGCAGAACCAACTATTGTCGGCAATATGGACTTGTCGCCGGAAGTGCTGCAAATTGTGCGTGAAGGGTTGTGCTTGGGAACGACTGTTGAGTTAGGCACATCCGTCTTTGTCTTTGAAGGTATTCCCTACACCGTTTGCGGCAAGACAGGCACAGCGCAAACAGGCACACCCTATCCCAACGGCTGGTTTGTTGCCTACGCACCCGCTGAGAACCCGCAGATTGCCATCGTCGTCGTTGTGCCGAACTCGCGCGAAGGCTCAGAAACTGCTGCACCCATCGTGCGGCGCATCTTGGACTATTACTTTAATGCCCCTATCGCTGAGTTTCCCGATTGGTGGTTCAACGATACTTACAACGTATTGGATTTGCCAGAGGGCAGCACGGGTGGGTAAGAAGTTGCAATCAACACCGCAACAAAGCTCATTACCTGTGAACATTGTTAAGCCGTCAAGCTCTTTCCAGCCCCTTTAGCGGGCTTACCGCTTTTCTTGTAGCGAGGGGTTTTGAACCCCTTGCGGTGCTATTGGAGAAATTATGCAGATTGTGCGCTGTGTGTCGTGTAATGGCTATGGCTGGATTGAAGATGAGTTCAGCGGCGAAACGGGCGACTGTGATTGGTGTAAAGGCACAGGCTACGTGTACCGCGATGCCTCCGGGATTGATCGAGCAATTCCAGTAGAAGATTATGGCAAAGTAGCCAATACGCTGGAGAAGCTGGAAATTGAACGGATGCGCGAGATTGGCTACAGCGGGCAGGCGAAAAACCCCTGGGAACAGGCGATACGAGGGGAAGATAACCCACTCAAGCCGCCACCCAAAAACGATGAAAATGAAAAAGACCAATCGCTGTGATTGGTCTTTCTTTGAGCGGGCGACGAGATTCGAACTCGTGACATTCTCCTTGGCAAGGAGACATTCTACCGCTGAATTACGCCCGCATTTGAGCCAAATATAGCGCAGTTTACCCTGTTTGGCAAGGGTGAAAATGTCAAGGCTGAGCCAGAGCACTTTCGCAGTCGAGACGAATCGTTATAATTAGCCACATGATGCTGAACAAACTACTTCCACTACTGCTTATTCTCTTTTTCACTTTGCTTGGATGTGACCCGATGGCACCGCAGCCGACGCCGGGGGTGATTATCATCACCAACGTACCTTCGCGCACGCCTGTGCCGACACCTACCGTGCCGACGTTGACGCGCACGCCTGCGCCGACACGCACGCCATTTTCCACCGCGACTCCTACCGAATTTCCTTGCGCGGAAGAAGGCGGGCAGGTAATTCCGTTTGATCGTAATCCTAGCCAGGTCGCGGGTGAAAATCTGCGCTATCGTGTGTATATCCCTCCCTGTTACGTGCAGACGCAGAAGCGCTATCCCTATGTGATTTTACTGCATGGGCAAGGATCGACGGAAACGCAGTGGGAAGACATTGGCGCAGTTGATACGCTCGATCAGGGCATTCGCTTGGGGGCGCTGCCCCCGATGATTTTGGTCATGCCATTTTGGGGCGTCATAGGTAACGAAAACAGCTTCCCGCCCGACCCGTCTTACGAAACAGTGGTATTAGACGAACTGCTCCCGCAAATTCAGCGCGATTTTTGTACGTGGAATGACCGCGAACATCGCGCGATAGGCGGGATTTCACGCGGGGGTTTCTGGGCGTTCAGTATTGGGCTTCGTCATCCTGATATATTTGGCATTATCGGCGGGCACAGTGCCGTGTTCCCGGATGATCCGCAAGTCGTGCCGCCTGCGTTTAACCCGTTAGAGATGGCACGCGATTCGGCGCTGCTGCCCGACGCTGACATACGTATCTACATGGACAACGGCGCGTCCGATCTCGCGGGGGAAAGCCAGCAGTTATTGTCCAGCCGCCTTGCCGCGCGCGCCATTACGCATACGTATGTGATCAACACAGTTGGCGGGCATGACGATGAGTATTGGTCGGCGCATGTCTCGGAATATCTGGCGTTTTACGGGCGCGACTGGACGCGCAATGCGGCGGAACTGCCAAGCTGCCTCGAACCGAGTCCCTAAACAGCAATCAGCAACCAACAGAACCGTGTTCGTAGGGGCGCACCTGCGTGTGCGCCCATCTCCCCGCCCTTTCCCTGCACATGACGACGCATCGAGAACAGCATTCGTAGGGGCGCACCTGCGTGTGCGCCCATCTCCCCTCCATCTCCCTTCATATAACTAGGCATCGAGAACAACATTCGTAGGGGCGTACCTGCGTGTGCGCCCATCTCCCCGCCCTTTCCCTGCACATGACGACGCATCGAGAACAGCATTCGTAGAGGCGAACCACATCAGTGAAGCGGCGTGCGCCCGTCTCCTACATGTGTCAATCGCTTGAATTTTACTGAAAACTGTCAACTGAAAACTGTTGACCCCCTTACATTACACCTCGCATTAAAGTTCCTTTTGAAACCCAAATGCGCTCCTTTTTCTGCTATGCTCTCTGCTAGAGAAAGGAGTCTCCATGTCCCGCAGCCAGCTAAAG
>CALMZT010000611.1 GCA_937870805.1 uncultured Chloroflexota bacterium | reverse complement strand
GGAGAGGAGACCTATTATCACACAGGAGAGGTATCCTAAATTATCATAGGTCAAGCAGCTTATGAATTTGACGGTAGACAGCGCAGAAGTATATTCCGACACATCACGCATTTGACGAACAAAGAAAAACCAACAACCAAAAACCCTTACTCTGTACACATCGCCCAATCCCCGCGCCACACTTTGTATAAACCCGCGCCGCGCTCCATGCTATAATCCCCCGCAAATCCGCAATTTCAGTTCAACAAAAGGTTATTTCATGGATTTCGCACTCTCTCAGGAGCAGCTTCAGGTTCGCAAAATGGTGCGCGATTGGTGCGCCAGAGAAATCCTTCCCGTCATCGGTGAATGGGATCGCAAGCAGGAGATGAATCCCGCCGAACTCCCGCGCATGGCTGAACTCGGCATCCTCGGCATCTGCCTGCCCGTGCGCTACGGTGGGCAAGGCTACGACTACCTGACGCTCGGCTTGGTCTGCGAAGAACTCGAACGCGCTGACACGCATCTACGCGTGGTCATGTCCGTACACATGGGTCTAAACAGCCTCGCCCTGCTGCAATGGGGCACGGAAGATCAGAAACAGCGCTTCCTTGTTCCGCAGGCACGCGGCGAAAAGTACGGCGCGTTCTGCCTCACCGAGCCGGGTGCAGGCAGCGATGTCGTCAGCATGGCATCGACAGCGCGCAAAGTCGGCGATAAGTACATCCTCAACGGCGAAAAGATGTGGATCAGCCTCGCGACGAAAGCGCATCACTTCCTCGTCGTCGCCAAAACCGACCCCAACGCCGGGCATCGTGGCATGACGGCGTTCATTGTCGAGCGCGATATGCTGGGCGTGAAGACGGGCGACATTCACGGCAAGCTGGGCGTGCGCGCAGGCTCGACAGGCTGGGTGGCGATGCAGGATGTGGAAGTGCCCGCTGCCAATCGCTTAGGCGAAGAAGGTGAAGGCTTCCGTATTGCCATGTCGTGCTTAGACAACGGGCGTTACACCGTCGGCGCGGGCGCAACAGGCTTGATTCGCGCGTGCCTCGAAGACAGCTTGAAGTATGCCCACGAGCGCAAGACGTTCGGCAAGGAAATCGGTGAACACCAGTTGGTAAAACAGAAAATCGCCTACATGCAGCAGTGGTACGACGCCGCACAGTTGCTGATGTACAAGGTCGGCTGGATGAAGAACAGCGGCGTGCGCAATACCCGCGAAACCAGTGTGTTCAAGTGGTTCGCGACGGACATGGCAGTACAGGCGGCGCTGGAAGCGATACAGGTTCACGGCGCGTATGGCTTCAGCGATGAGTATCCGGTGGAACGCTACCTGCGCAACAGCAAAGGCTCGGTGATTTACGAAGGCACGAGCGAAATTCACCAGTTGATGCAAGCGGATTACGCGCTCGGCTATCGCAAGGACGGCGATCTACGCTGCGAACTGCCCGCCTACGATGAGGCATACTGGCAGGCAGAAGTGGAACCAGCGTAAGCGCTTTTGCGCGTATAATGGAATAGATCGTTCCGATAGGGGTGTTGCAAAACGCCCTTTTGCGTTGGGGTGACAATAATGGCTCAAGAGCGCGTGCGGCAGGAAAATATCATCGCAACGGGGGTGAGCTTTGAAGAATACATGGACAAATACGCCTCTGATTTCGCTGAGTGGGTAGATGGGGACGTAATCAAAATGTCGCCCGCCAGCTTCGACCACACCAAAATCACCTCATTTTTGTTGTAATTGTTCGAGGATTATTTGTATCTTGCGGGGGGTGGGGAGGTTTTGCTTGCGCCGATGGTCATGAAAATGGAGCGTGGGCGCGAACCTGACTTGCAAGTCATTTTGCCAGAAAGCAAGCAGCGCATCAAAGAAACACTGGTCGCGGGCGCGGCGGATTTGGTTGTGGAGATTATTTCACCCGACAGCATCAAGCGCGACAAAGAGGTTAAGTTCGCTGAATATGAGCGCGGCGGCGTGCACGAATACTGGGTGCTTGATCCACTGGAACACGAAACTTTTTTCTACGTGCGTGGGGAAGATGGAAAATTTCAGCGCCACTATTCTGATGCTGATGGGATTTATCAAAGTGTCGTGCTGAAGCGTTTGCGTCTGAAGGTCGATTTATTATGGCGCGAACCCCTGCTGCGCGGTCCCGAAATCGAAGCACTGGTACGCGAGATGTTGAAGTAATTCCATGAAACTGGTCTTTTTCGGCAACAGCCTCACCGAAGGCAGCTACGGTGGCAACTTCGTGGCGCACGTCGCCAAGCGCCTGCCACAGCACACGGTTATCAACGCGGGTGTCGGCGGCGATACCATTCTCAATCTGCTGGAGCGCGTGGATCGTGATGTGCTGGCGCATGAACCCGATGGTGTGTTTGTCATGTGCGCGGGCAACGATGCGATTTCATCCGTGTATCCCGACGTGCGCAAATACTATCGACGCTCCAAAAATGTACCGGAAGGGGTCGTCACGCCAGAAATGTATGCGCGTGCCTACCGCGAACTGCTGACGCGCTTGCAACTGGCGCATGTGCAGACTTGGGTTGGCTTGTCACCGACTGAATACAGCCCGGAGTTGTTCAACACCGTGCGTCACTACAACAACCTCGCGGCAGAAGCAGCCCGCGCGCTGAATATCCCAGTGTTGGATTTGATGCCACTTTTCGATACCCAAGACATTCCCCCGCGCCCGCCGCTGACGATGGATATGACTCGCCTGATCGGGCAGCGCGAACAAAGCGGCTGGAACGATTATGAGAACGAAAAGCAGCGTTTAGGCTTCCGTTACACGTTCGATGGGATGCATTTAACGCCTAAAGCAGCAGAACAACTCGCAGAAATCATTATCAACTTTTTGAAGCTATGAAACTCACTCTCAAACAAAAAGAACTTGCCACCAAGCGCCTGTGGCAGTTGCAGGAAATGTTCACCGACGTTGACGGTATTGTGCTTGCCAGCATCGGCGGCTTGCAGTTGACCTCAACGCTGCCCAACAGCCCCAGCACGCAGCGGCTGACGGCGGCATCGACGGCTTTGCTGCTGTTGGGCGAACATGTGCTGTCGGAATGGAGCGATGACCAGATTGAAGGGGTATGGGTCAAGGTGAAGGGCAGCGAACCGCCGCGTTACGCTGTGCTCTATCCGGTGGGCAACAGCGCCCTGTTGATCGTCATCCGTCACATTGAAGTGACGCCCTTGCCGCATCATGCCGAAATGGAATTGAAAGACACGACACGCTATCTGCAACACCTGTTGGAAGGCGACTTCCCCTGATGGAAAATCTCAACACGCTCACGCAAAAGCTCGACACCCTTTTCTACCTCACTGATTCAAAACCTGACGAGGCGATGAGCCGCTACGTGCCGACAGCTTATGAAGCGATTGGTTCCGATTGGCGCAGCGCGTTTGAGCCGGACTTTGTGAGGCAGTTTAACGGCTTGATGCTGCGCGGCGCTGATGAGGTGCAAACAGTGTTTTGCTCGGTGTTCCCCACGCCGGAAGTGCTAGCAGCGTTTATGGATTCTTCGCAGGCGGGCGATCTGTTATTCATGCATCATCCAGTGGATTTTGAATGTGGAGACCCGCGCGGTAAGTGGGGACGCGGCTGGTTGCCCATCGCGCCCGAAACCATTCAGGTCATGAAGGACAGGCAACTGTCAGTGTACACAGTTCACGCGCCGATGGATTTACACCGCGAGATCGGCACAAACATGGCGATTGCGCACGCGCTCGATTTTCAGCGCGAGAGCGATTTTTATCCTTACATGGGCGGCTACGCGGGAATGATTGGCACGATTCCGCCGACGAACACCGACGCGCTGATCGAAAAACTCAAAGCGATTTTCGACATTCCTTACGTCGATTTTGAGGGTGTGAAGGTTGACGACATTCGCAAAGTGGCGATTGTGCCGGGCGGCGGCGATAAAGTGGAACACTTCCAATACGCGCAGGATCACGGCGCGCAGGCATACATCACAGGTGAAGTGCATCATCACATCGACAATGAACTCGGACATCAGCGCTACGCCGCAGCTAAAGCCTTCGCAGCAACGACTACCATGTCACTTATCGGTGTCTCGCACGCAGCATCTGAGTTTCTGGTGATGAAAACGCAGATGGTCGATTGGTTTGAGCAGAACTGCGACGTGAAGGCGACGACGATACCCTATTCGCATTGGTGGAGATAGATGAACAAAACATTTGCGCTGGGTAAAGTCGGTGATTTGCAACTATTTGCCAAAGGCTCGGCATTCGTCGGCATGGCGCTGCTGGTCCTCATCCTCGCCATCCTCGGCATCGCCGCCTTGAACCTCTCGCCAGTGGAAGCGGTGCTCGGCGCAATCGTAGCGGCGATACTGCATTTCTTAGGCGAATTTCTGCACCAAGTCGGACACGCCATCGGCGCAAAACGCAGCGGTCATCCGATGACAGGCATGATGTTCTGGTGGGTGCTGGCGCGTTCGCTGTATCCGCGCGACGCGCCTGCGCTGCCTGCGGAAGTGCATATTCAGCGCGCGCTGGGCGGTCCGCTGTTCAGCGCCGTCGTCACATTTGTTGCGGGCGCGCTGGCGTTCGCGTTGAGCGCGACAGGCGGCATCCTGTTTTATCTTGC
>CALMZT010000610.1 GCA_937870805.1 uncultured Chloroflexota bacterium | reverse complement strand
ATATTTCAAACTTTGAAATCATTTACGCTTAAGTCACTTATAAATAACATTGTGACTAATTTAGTTAAGTATCAGGTAAGAAATCAAAAACGGCAGCGCCAAAACTCTACTGGATAGGAGCATTTTCGTGACTTAACAAGGTCTTTGAAACAAGTTAGAGATTGTCATATGAGCAAGACAAGCACCCGAATCGTATTGTTTTCAATCATCTGTTTCATCTTGATACTGGCAGGCTTTGTCCTACCCGTCTTAGGACAGACGGAACCCGAACCGCCAACCGACATCCCCACCGATGTGCCGACGGAAATTCCCACTGAGATCCCCACTGAAGTGCCGACGGAAATTCCCACTGAGATCCCCACCGACGTACCGACGGAAATTCCCACTGAGATACCGACGAATACGCCGACTGAGACGCCAACAAACACCCCAACGAATACACCCACCAATACACCGACCAATACGCCCACCAACACGCCCACTAGAACTCCTACAAACACGCCGACCAACACGCCAACAAGGACGCCGACGCGCACTCCCACCAATACGCCCACGAACACCGCGACGAGTACACTTATCGAACCTGCTGCGCCGGCGGATACCGCTAACAACACACCCACTGCGACGCCTACCAGTACGCCCACGAATACGCCCGACACTGCCTCCACGCTAAGTCAGTTGACGGGATGCCTGCCCGATGACTGGAGACAGGCTGATCTGCTTGACGATTGGGCAGCGGCGGGTTTTTCACCGAACCAGACACTGGAGAGTGTGTTCGATGTCCCTGATGCCTATCGACTTGATGACCTCACGTTGTTAGAGGCGCTGACTGTCGAAGGCACACCGAGAATACGCGCGGTGCGTGTGCTGCTGGCGGAGGCTGTCGCGGCAGTATTGAATGCATCATATCCAGGTATGGACTATCGCGTGACAAGCGATGTTGTGGTTGCAGCGGTCAATGCGACGTTTAGCAGTGGTCAATATCGCCGGATGCTGCTGCTGGGCTTCATCTTGTTTGTATATAACCGTTGGGATTGTCCACTCGACTAGCTGAGGGCAGAAGTGCTGCGCTTTGATTGCGTGAGATCATAGAGTATCAGGGTCGAGGGGTTCGGTGTTGCCTGCATAAAAATCTTCCAATGCTTCGTCGGCAAGTTTCGCCAGCGCATCCTGTGATTTGGCGAAGAGTTCATCCCAACGCCGTTCAGAGTCGATTTCCGCCAGCAGCAGTGCCGCAAGCCGATCTTGTTCCTCAGCAGGCAGTTTGGATACTTCGGCAAGTGCTTTTGTGAGTAGTTCTGTCATCGCTGCACCTCCTTCTCTCACTATTCTACATCACCTTGCGCGCTGGATGCCTCGCCCTGCACCGCCCGCCACCGCAGCACAACTTCTAGCGCTTCGGTCTTGCTGATACGTCTATATAGTACCATCCGACCTGAAGTAGCGATAATGTTTTGCTTGTTCACTCCGCCAAGTCTGTGCAGCTTTTAGTGCCTCAGGGGTGCCAATATTTTCGAGGGCTGTCGCAGCAGTGTCACAAAGGTTGTGCCGAAGTCTTGAGTCGGGGTCTAAAAGTATCCCTATTAACGGTTCAACTGCATGTGCCTCTCTCAACTTACCAAGAGCATAAGCGGCATTCTCATATACATAGTGATCTTTATCTTTTAGTGCGGTAATCAATGGCTCAACGGCGCGTGCATCTCCCAACTCACCAAGCGCTGATACAATCTCAGTCCGTACAAAGGCACTTGAGTCATGCAGCGCGGCAATCAATGGCTCAACGGCGCGTGCATCTCCCAACTCACCAAGCGCGGAGGCAGCACTCGCGCGTACACGATAATGGTCATCAGTCAAGAGATTTATTAACGGTTCGATGATAGCTTGTAAAGCTTTTAGATTTACTAAAGCACCTACTACACTTTCCTTTACATCATCATTCAGATCACGCAGAAGGGGAATAAGTGACTCAATAGCACGTTTATCTCCTAACCAACCCAGCCATGTAGCAGCGGAACTACGCGCATCAGCCTCTTCAAAATGTAAAGCGGCAATTCCTACTTTAAAAGCGAAATGATCACGCATAAGCAGATGTATGAAGCGAAAATCCTCATTTTCGGAAGGCACTAATAAATTTAAACTCATCGCTAATGCGGTAAATTTTGCCGCATTTTCTGGTGTCCCTAAATTTAATTCAAAATCACTTTTTGATAGCACTGTCTCGTCCGCTGAATACATAGTCTTTCCTAATGCTATCCATCCGAGTACAGCAATTAATTGGCGTAGTGTAAATGGTATAACTCCACCACGCGCCTTCATCTTGCGCGATTCATGTTCATAGCGTCCTATTACATATCGCTCAAAAATCGCATCACGTAAATCACTCGCACTGTTTCGCAAATCCCGCCGTTTCTGCCTTTCCTCTGCACTTGCTTCTTTGTAACCAAAGGCAAAGTAGCTCAACAAAATCGGCGTGCGTGTGACATTGCGTAGCTGCTCATCGACTTGCAGGGCATCCCACAGTTCAGGCAGGTCGCGCAGATAGTCACGGATTTGAGCATCGTTCAAGGCTCTCAGTGTCAGCGCGCCTTTGAGGGCGATTTTCTGCCCGATCTCCTCATAATCCTTCACTCGGCACGTCACAATCACGCAGTTGCTTTCGGGCAGCGCACGCAAGGCGTCCATGAATCGTGGGCGTGGGTCAGGGATACGTTCTTTCGTGGTCGGGTCTTCGCGTTCGCCACCAAGTTCATCCAAACCGTCCAGCAGCAGTAAGGCTTTTCCCTGTTGGATAATGTCGGCGGTGTTTGGGGGTGCGCCGTAGGAAGCTGAAAGCCAGTCGATCAATGGTGGCGCAGTACGGATGTCCCATGTGGGGATAGAGGCAAGAATAGGTAACGGTTGTGTAGAGTCTTTCGTTCGCCATGCGATAGCGCTCAACGCAAACTGCCAAAGGGTAATGGTTTTGCCTGCGCCTGGGTCACCAAGCAGGAGAACGCGACCATCATAGTATTCATAGGCGGCTGCGAAATCGCTAAACGGTTTAGGCGCTTCCTTGACACCACGATTGATAGCTATGAATGGGTCTTCGGGTTCATCAACAGCGTCTGACTTAGTTTCTATCATGAGTTGTATGGGTTCAGGTATATCATCATCATTCAGACGAACAATCGCAGGCTTTAAGTATTTTTCGGTGATACGCTTGGCAAGTTGTTTTAAATAATCACGGTAAGGGTCAAATAGTGGAGCAGGTTCGGGCGACTTTAACGCTTTTTGTAGCCCGTCGAAACATAATTCATGTCCGTGTGTACAATCGAGCCAGTTGATGGTGATATAAAGAGGCGGAATATCTTCCATCTCGGATTTTTCTAGCATTAGGAGAATGAGTCGTCTTTCATTGATGATTGCCCAGTTCCATTCCTCGCGCACCCTAGGGGATTTCAGAGCCAGAGGCGTCATAATTCCAATGACAATATCAGAGGCTTTCATGCCTTCGTGAATGCCATCAGCCCAAGATACCCCTAAAAGAATGTCCTCTTTATCCATCCACGTCTCGTAGCCCCAGTCGAGCAAGCGCTGGCGTAGGACTTCGGCAAACGGCTGATTTTCTCGCTTGTAGCTGATGAAGATGCGCGTCATACCGCCTCACTTGTTCACCATGAAGCAGAGTATAAACGAACAACGAACAACGAACAACGAACAACGAACAACGAATAACCAACCACCAACATTACACAGCGCATTAAAGTGTCAAAAGGAACGCAAATGCGGGTGCTTCTGTGTTATGTTATCAACAGCACCTTAAATACTTGCCACGAGATCTCTTTTCCGCCAGCGGCGGCAGCAGATACAGGCACAACTGCTGCCATCATGTGCCAGAAAAGCCAGCGTGGCGGCAGATGCAGCCTCACTTGCCGCCACATTTTATTTGGCAACGGCGGCGGCAGTTTTAAGCAGCCGCTTCTACCGTCATGCGTTGGCGGGTGAGCGCGATGAGCCATTCGTGCAGCGCAAACAGGATCACGCCCAGCACAAACGTAAAGGGCACGGTGGTTTCCAAGCCCAGGCGTCCAGCGATCAAGCCTGCCGCTGCGGGCAGCAAGGCATTGCCTAAGCCCACCGCTGCCATCTGGAAGCCAATGGTGTTCGCTGCGTACTTGCCCAGGCGTTCGGGCGTGGCGGTCATCAACAGTGGGAAGATGGGACCGAAGCAGAAGCCCGTGAATGCCAGGCCCAGGACACTGATGAGACTTGTGCCGCCGAACCAGAAGCCCAGGATGCCTATCAGCGCGCCAAACATGGTCATGCGTAGGAGTTGATTAGGGGTAAAGCGGTTGGCAATCATGCCAAAGACGATGCGCCCAATCGTTAGCCCTGACCCATAGGCGGCGACCCAATAGCCAGCGGTCAGGACATCCATCTGTCGCACTTCGGTGAACAGGCTGAATGCCCAGGCATTGGGCATGAGTTCTGCACCGACGTAGACGGCAAACACCGCCAGGCTGATCCAGACAATCGGCAGGCGCAGCGTCTCGCTGAAAGAGACGTGGCTCTTGGCAGAAGTTTCACCTGTCGATAAGGACGAGATTGATTTCCAGCCATGATAAAGGAAAATGATGCCGCCGAGGATCAGAGTCAGCACCAGCATCACCACATAGCCCAAGCGCCATGACAGCCCGCGATCAAGCATGATTGAAAATACGGCAGGACTGAGCGCGAAGCCCAAGCCCCAAATGGCGTGTAACAAATGGATCTCGCGCGGGTGAAAGTGTGGTGGCGGTGATAGTGAGAGAAGGGCAGATGAGAAGCCTGTGCA
>CALMZT010000609.1 GCA_937870805.1 uncultured Chloroflexota bacterium | reverse complement strand
AGTCGTTTGTTTTGGTTGACAACTACTCTACCTCAAAAGCCCTACATCCCTTCATTTTTGGCGAAGGTATTGATAAAAAATCTTTGTTTAATTGTGATGAGGGCGAACGACGCTTTGATGACGTGGTTCGCCCTGCATTTCTAATTTCCGACTGTTGTGCGAGCAAGGGGATTATGCTCTTTAACTCAATAACTGATATTACTCAGGCTTAGCTCGAACAAGGGGTTTAAACCCCTTGTTCACAGGTTCAGTGTGCGTAACGTCTGTCAATAATACGGCGTATGGGGAATTGTAGGGGCAGACCAATGTCTCACCCACCATCCATCGGGGGCGCACGCAGGTGCGCCCCTACAGCCACCTTCTTTTACGCCGTCTCTAAAAGTAAAACTGCATCATCCCTTTGTTCAACCTGCCTTCAGCGGATTATTCGCCGCCGACCAGCGTGAAGCTGCCTGTCTGTCCATCGTCGTTCATATCGACCTGCGCGACATAGAACTCGGCTTGCACGATTTCGCCCGTCGGGGTGAAGGAGATCGAACCCAGCGGCGTATCGTAGCCCCCTGCAAGAATCGACAGGTTCAACAGCGAACGCAGCGTCGCTTGATCGAGGTCAGCGATGGGAGTAATGTTGTCCAAACGAGTGAGCGCTTCGACAATGACCTGCACAGCGGCAAATGCTTGCGCACTGAACTGTGAAGCCGTGCGCTGCTGGCTGTCCGAATACAACTGTGTGAAGGTCGTGTTGATCTCTGAGGGGTTGAGTGGGCTGTAGGCTTGCGCAACGATCAGATCTTCGCAGAACTGCTGACACACCGGGAAAATGTTGGGCGTGTTGAAGCCGTTGCCGCCGACGATCAAGCCCGTGTAGCCGAACTCGCGTAACTGGCGTATCAGGTTGCCGCCATCAACTGCCAAACCGGAGATGACCACTAACTGCGGGTTTGTCGCAAGAGCGTTGGTGATCTGCGTGGTGAAATCGGTGTCGGTGGTCTGGAAGGTTTGCACTGTCGTCAGGTTCAAGCCTGCGTTCGTGATGACTGACTGGAACACATTGGTTTCAGAACTGGAGAAAGCGTCATTTTGAGCAAAGAATACGGCGACATCGGTAATGCTGGGGTCCATCGCCAGCGCAGCGTTCACGGCATTCGGCGCAACCACGGTCACCGGGGCGCTAACGCGCGAGATGAACTCGCCGACTTCGGGGATACCGGGCGCGGTGTTGGAGGGCGCGATCACCGGGATACCTGCTTCTTCTGCGATGGGGTCTGCGGCAAACGCCTGCTGTGACAGTGTAGGTCCAACAATGGCAACAACATCGCTGGCGATGAGCGTGTTGAATGCGCTGATTGCGCCTGCTTCGTCCGTCGCCGCGTCTTGACGCACGAGTTCAATGGGACGCCCGTTGACACCGCCCTGTTCGTTGAAATAAGCTGCCGCCAACTCCGCACCGATGATCTGTTCTTGACCAAACAGTGAGGCATTGCCCGTTTCTGCGACGGCGATGGCGATGCGAATAGGTTCCTGATCCTGTGCCATAAGCATCTGTGCTGACAGCACGATCATCAGCAAGGCGATCAGGAAAATGAGTTTATGACGTGATTTGAACATTTTATTTATCCTCTGTGAACAAAGTCTTTTCACAAATGTGCCGGGAGCACATTTACGGCGGCAATTATAGCGTCGAAAGGAAATTAGATACAAACGCGAGGACTGTGAAAATCGGAGAGTGTGCGGGTTATGGCACAGAAATTAGCAATCCCTCTCGTACTTGCTAAAATAGCGCACATTGCGATGAATTTGCACTCGGCAAGTAATGAACCTGCCGAATTTGATACCTTCGGAGAATCCCCCATGTTGAAGAAACTCATTCTAATTTTGATGGTTATGTTACTCGCAGGAGCCTGTTCGCCTGCTGCGTCCCCGACCTCTGCGCCTGCCAGCAGAACTCAGGAAGCGACGGAAGCTGCTACCGAAGCTGCCAGCGCTGACGCTACTGAAGCCACGACGGCGCAAACGGGCGCAGACGCTGCTGCTGATGCGACGGATGAAGCTGTAGAAACGCTCGTGGCGGAACCCTCGCCCACGCCGGAAGAACTTTCGGAACAAGGTGGCGGCGAAGCAGAAGCCACTGAAGAACAAGCGCCCGCCAGAGGCTCACGCGAAGAATTGGAACAATATACAGGCTGGACATGCCCCGAAGAAGTGCGCGGCGGCACGCTCAATGTCTACAACTGGTCAACCTACGTCGCGCCGGATACCATCTCGAACTTCGAGGTACTGTGCGATGCGACGGTGACCTATGACATCTACGATGGCAACGAGTCACTGCTGGCACGTCTGCGTCAGGGAAATCCTGGCTACGATGTGATTGTACCGAGCGATTGGACTGTCGCGGTGATGATTACCGAAGAACTGATTCAACCACTGGATATGGCAAACATCCCCAACTTCGCTAATATCAGCGAAACGCTCAAGAACCCGCCTTATGACTCCAACAACCAATACTCTGTCCCCTATCAGTGGGGCACGATTGGCATCGGCTACAACACGACGAACGTCACCGAAGCGCCGACCAGTTGGAATAACATGTTTGAGTATCAGGGCAACGTCGCGTGGCTGGAAGACCCGCGCAGTATGCTGGGCATCGCGTTGACACTGCTAGGCTTTGACCCCAATACCACTGACCTGACGCAAATTGAGCAGGCGCGCGATTTCCTGGCGCAGCGCGGCACAAATGTCGTAGCGATTGCCGTTGACGATGGGCAAGCGCTGCTGGAACGCGGCGAAGTCGATATGACTGTCGAATACAACGGCGACATCCTCCAATTGGCAGATGCCTGCGGCTGCGACACTTACGCTTACGTTGTCCCGTCAGAAGGTGCGAACATCTGGGTCGATAACCTCGCAATTCCTGTTGGCGCGCCCAACAAGCGCTTGGCAGAAGCGTTCATTGACTATGTCCTTGCGCCGCAGGTAGGCGCAGACATCAGTAACTTCACGGCGTATGCCTCGCCCAACCAAGCCGCTATCGACCAGGAATTGATCGAAGCAGCCTTGCTCAACGACACGGCAATTTATCCCGACGCCGACACGCTGGCGAACCTGTTCTATATCCGCGAACTGCCTCAGGATGTGGCAGCGCTGTACAACGACGCCTGGGATCAGATCAAAATTATGATTGGCGGGTAACACGACAATCACTGTAATGGGCGAACCAACGTGTTCGCCCCTACGTCTCTTAAGGGGTGCATATGGGGCAGCAGCCAATAGAAGTTGAGCTAAAAAATATCACGAAAGAATTTGTCGCGCGGGGCAATCTGGTGCGCGCCGTCGATAACATCTCCCTGCAAATTGCCGATGGTGAGTTCTTCGCGCTGCTGGGTCCCAGCGGCTGCGGCAAAACCACGACGCTGCGCATGATCGCGGGCTTTGAAGAACCAACAGCAGGCGAAATCCTGATACGTGGGCAAGCGGTGCAAGGGGTGCCGCCGTTTCATCGTCCGGTGAACACGGTGTTTCAGGATTACGCGCTGTTCCCGCACATGAACGTGCTGCAAAATGTGACGTTCGGGCTGGAGATGGAAGGCGTTGGCAGCGCCGAAGCGAAAAAGCGGGCGATGGAAGCGCTGGAACTGGTGCGACTGCCCCACGCTGCGGATCGCAAGCCGCGCCAACTTTCCGGGGGACAGCAGCAGCGTATCGCGTTAGCGCGTGCGTTGGTCAAGCGCCCCGCTGTGCTTTTGCTCGATGAACCATTAGGCGCGCTCGATTTGAAGCTGCGCAAAGAGATGCAGATGGAATTGAAGACGATGCAGCGGCAGTTGGGCATCACCTTTATCTTCGTGACGCACGATCAGGAAGAAGCGATGACGATGGCTGACCGTATCGCCGTGATGGAAAGCGGGCACGTGCGCCAGTTAGGCACACCTGAAGAAATTTATGAGTCGCCAGTGACACGTTTCGTCGCAGACTTCATCGGTGAAACCAACTTCATGATGGGCAAGCTG
The DNA here is from genome assembly GCA_937870805.1 of uncultured Chloroflexota bacterium. Lineage (GTDB taxonomy): Bacteria > Chloroflexota > Anaerolineae > Aggregatilineales > Phototrophicaceae > JACAER01. The sequence continues at coordinate 4,310 of CALMZT010000609.1, read as the reverse complement.
ATAAGCTGTGAAAACTCGCGTGCTTGTATACGCTTAGATGAAGAAACAACATTCAACGCCGTGATGAGTGATGAGACAGCAAGCGAGGGGCAAATCGGGCAGGAAGTAACGGTTGCCGTGCGCCCCGAAAAAGTCAGCCTGTTCGCTGTCGACAGCATGGTGAAATTCCCGGATGGCAGCAGCGATAAAGCCGAAGAGTATAAAGCGGCGCTGCTGCGTGATGCCGACATCAACCTCGTGCCCGGCGAAATCCTTGAGGCGGTGTACATCGGCACTGACACGCGCTACACCGTGCGTATCGGCAAGCAAACCGATCTCGTGGTGCGTATGCAGAACTTCGGGCTGCGCTCGGATGTGACATTTGTGAGTGGGCAGAATGTTTACGTGTTCTGGGACTACGAAAACGCCAACGTGCTGCTGCATTAAGTGGCGCGATGAGCAGTTAGCGTTTAGTGAGGCGCATCACGAGTGCGCCTTTTTGTTTCTTCCTCTACAACGGCATTTGAGAGAGGTTTTTATGCTAAAATGAGCAAAAGAAAAAAACGTTTACAGAGAATTCGTCAAAATCCCAAAAATGTTTCTTTTGAAGATTTACGAAAAGCGTTAGAAGACTACGGTTTTGAAATGCGCGGTGGTAAAGGAACAAGCCACCACTTTTTCCGCGCAAAATTCAGGGATGAAGTGTTTGTCATCACAATTCCTTTCAAGAAGCCTCATGTTGATGAAGTTTACGTCAAAGATGTCCTCAAAATGATTGAGCAAATCGAAGACATGATGAATGAGGAAAACGGCGATGAGTGATAAAGATTTAGCCTACTATCTCAGCCTTCCCTACGCCATCACACTCGTTCCCACGAATAATGGCTGGTTTGCCAAAATCAACGATTTGCCCGGCTGCATGACTTACGGCGAGAGCAAAGAAGAAGTCCTCACGCTGATTGAAGATGCTAAATTAACATGGTTGAGCGCTATGTTAGAAGAAGGACAGCCGATTCCTGAGCCTCAGCCGATCTAGTGCGACTATGTATGCAAAACTCACTGTTATAAAGGAGCAATCGGTGGAAATTGTTATTATAGGGCTTGTAGTCTTTGGAGTTGGGGTTGGGTTGGCATGGAATGGCTACGAAAACCGTATTGGGGTATGGAATACATGGTATCGAAGATTAGCACAGTTATTGGTTATTGGTGCTATTGGTATTTTTGCATCGGGAGGGTTGACTGCTGCTACACTTGTTGGTCTGGTATTTACAGTACTCCTTTGGACGCTTGCGATTTTTGTTGGGTTTATAGCTGGCTTGGTTTGCCTACTCGGATGGTTAATCAATCTTCTAAGTCGCAAGTAATTCCTTGTAATATTCAACGAACTATTGGCTTCATGGCACTGTAGGAGTGATTAGTTCAATAATCTACGCTGGCACTAGACTTGTCACTTATTTACCCCTACGCTTGCATAAATCCATACCACTCAGGGGAATTCACCTTATGCAAGCACCCAACTTCACCGATGTCCTGGCAGCGCAGAAGCGCATCCGTCCGTATCTCGCGCCGACGCCGTGTTACAGCTACCCTGCTGTGAATAGCCTCATCGGCACCAACGTCTACGTCAAACACGAAAACGCCCAGCCTGTCGGCGCGTTCAAGGTGCGCGGCGGCATCAATCTCATGTCGCAGTTGAGCGAAGAGGAAAAGGCGCGCGGCGTCGTCACGGCATCGACGGGCAATCATGGACAGTCGATTGCTTACACGGCGCGGCTGTTCGGCATCAAAGCGTACATTGTCGTGCCCACGCAAGCCCCTGCCGTCAAGGTCAACGCCATTCGCAGCATGGGCGCGGAAATCATCGTGCACGGCGAAAAATTTGATGACAGCCGCCTGCACACTGAATTACTCGGACGTGAGAAAGGCTACCGCTACATCCATTCGGGCAACGAGCCGCACCTCATCGCGGGCGTCGCCACGCACACGTTGGAGATGTTAGAAGCGCAGCCGGAGATTGACACCGTGATTGTGCTCCTGGGCGGGGGCAGCGGCGCGGCAGGCGCATGTATCGCCGCGCACGCCATCAACGCCAACATTCGGGTGATCGCCGTACAGTCTGAGAAAGCGCCTTCGGGTTACAACTCGTGGAAACAACGAGAGGTCGAAAAATCGCAGCACCGAACCCGTCTACGGGTTTCCAACGCCCATAGCGGGCAGTTTTGAACTGCCAGCGTACACACCAGCGAAGGGATGCGTAAGGTGTTCGTTAGCCAATTAATCGTTTGTTGAGGTCTAGCCTGTCGTAGGGGCAGTCGTCGACTCCCGCACGACCAGGGTAGGGATCATGACCATATCCTCAACCTCAGAACCGGGTCGCTCCTGTTCAATCATATCGATCAAAAGATTGGCAGCGATTTGTCCCATTTCGAAACCCGACTGCCGGATTGTCGTGAGCGGGGGAATAGTGAAAGGAGCAAAATCAATATCATCAAATCCGATGATCGATACCTGGTCAGGTACGATAATGCGGGCTTGGAAAGCCGCTTGCATCAGACCAACGGCGATCACATCTGTTCCCGCAAAGATTGCTGTGGGAGATCCAACGCCCCTCAGATCTGCAAAGATCGCTTTCCCCACCTCACAACTCGCCTGGAACGAACGTGGCGTCGAAATAACACGAATGTTGTCTGCTGCACCACGCTCCTGCATATAGCGTTCATAGCCTTCAGCGCGTAGTCTGCCATCTCTGATCTTCGGATCAGTGAGACAGATTATTCTGCGATGACCCAAAGCCCATAAATGGTCCATAGCTAACTGTGTTCCGATAACGCTATCGGCATATACGCCGGGAAATCCTCGGCTGGCAATGCGATCACTCACACCCACGACGTAACGGTGCTGCTGCGTCAAAATGTTCAGTGTTTCCTTATCGCCTTCCAATTGACCGATGATTAGGATACCGTCAGCGTGAGACTGTTCAAACATCGAACCGTAGTCAATGGCGATGTCGATCTGGCGCTGCACATGCCCCAAAAATACGCGGTAGGAGCGCTTAACCACTGTGTCATTCAGACCGCGCAAAATCTGACTGTGAAACAGGCTCGTGATGTTTTGTGCGATGACGCCCAACAGCGAACTACGACTGCCACGCAGTGCTCGTGCCATCATATTTGGTCGATAGCCTAGTTCGTTGGCGATGGACAGCACTTTCTGCCGCGTTGCTTCACGAATGGGTACACCTGACTCACGTCCATTCAGAATACGTGAGACGGTTGTGGTGGAGAGTCCTGCTCGCTCTGCAATGTCCTTTAAGGTAACGACCATTCGTGATGCTTCTTTAATCTATAGAACTTACACAGTGCGTTCACGAACAAGGGGTTTAAACCCCTTGTTCAAGCACAAATCGCGGTTCAACTGCGTAAATTCTGATCTATAAGATATTTCAATCATCGAAAAGAATCGAAAAGCAGTGACCTTTATTACAATTGGCTTGACATAAATGATGTTTAGAATTATGCTCGTTTTCATGAAAACGTCAAGCGTCATCGTCAAGCGTCAACATTGAGCTTTACTGCGACGATTTTCACTTATGTTTTATCCTTTATCGAAAGGAGGCAGCTTAAAAAGATCAATTCATGATACCGCAACTGATTTTTCCTCTAACAATGTTTATTTAAGGAGCACTCAAATGACTCAAAAACGTCTTTTTAACCGTCGGGATTTTCTGAAGGGCAGTTTAGCAGCAGGCGCGGGGCTGACCTTTGCTAATTTACTGGCGTTCATCGACTACCGCCGCGCTCATGCTCAGGATCAGCCGATCCGTGCCGCAATGTCCAGTGCAGGTTTGGCAGGCAGTTGGAACGCGCAGGGACAGGACGCCGCACTGTATTGGGCAAGCCTGTTGGGTGTTGAAGTGACGTGGTTCGATGGCGAATTTGACCCGGCGATTCAGCGCGCAAAGTTCGATCAGGTGGCGACTGAGGCGTGGGATTTTGTCGCTGTACAACCTAACAGCATCGATGTATTGGTCGAGCCAATTCAGACATTGATTGATGCGGGCACGCCGATTATCGATATGGACACCCTGATCGCACTGGGTACCGGCAGCGCGTGGGTGTACTCAATGGTCGTGGTGGCGTTTCCCGACAGCGTTCCGGTGCTCGCACGGCACGCGTATTTCGAAGCCGCGGCGGTGATTCTCGCACTCATCAATCTTGGCAGCGCGCTGGAGATGCGCGCGCGCGGCAAGCCCTCGGAGGCGATCAAACGCCTGATCGGCCTGCAGCCGAAGACGGCGCGCGTGTTGCGCGACGGCGTCGAGAAGGACGTGC
>CALMZT010000608.1 GCA_937870805.1 uncultured Chloroflexota bacterium | reverse complement strand
GGTGCTGCCGCGCATGCGCCGCCGGGTCATTACCTACGGCTTCAAGACCGGAACGGCCGACGTGCGGGGAAGCGAGCCCGTGCTCTCCGGATTCGGCGGACGGTGCAAGGTGCGCTACGCGCTGCACGGCGCCGCCGCCGCGCGCGGCGAAGGCGTGATCGAGCTGGGCGTGCCAGGCGCGCACAACCTGATGAACGCGCTCGCGGCCGTCGCCGTCGGCATCGAGCTCGGTGTGCCGTTCGAGCGCATCGCGTCGGCGCTGGCCGAGTTCAAAGGGGCGGAGCGCCGGTTCCAGGTGCTCGGCGACGAGGCACTGACCGCGCGTTGCCTGGAGGCGCTGGCCGGGTTTGCCGCGACGTACGGAGAGCCGGATTTCGCCGCGCGCTGGCTCGGAGCCTCGTCTGCGTTGCGGGAAAAGGCCGGACGCCCGCCGGATTGGGAAGAACAGATTCCATTGCGGGAGGCGTCAATGGCCGCCCGCAAGGCACTGGGGCAAGAACGGTTCGATATCGCCTTCGCCGACGGAGCGACCCCGCCGGGAGCGGAGTCCGTTGCCGAGGCGCTGGCGCTGGCGCTGCCGGCCGCCAAGCCGGCAATTTCGAGTAGACGAGGACTGACCAACCGCGAGATGGACGTGCTGCGGCTGCTGGCGGAGGGGCAATCCGACCGCGAGATCGCGGAAGCGCTGGAAGGCTTCAGCCTGCATCAGATGACCGACAACACCACCGATGACTGGTCGCCAGCGTGGTCCCCCGATGGTCGCTGGATTGCCTTTGTCTCAGAAGATAGCACGGGCTATGGCATCGTGGTCATGGACGCGCAAGCGGGCGCGATAGATACCTCCGTGCCTACAATTACGTTTGATGGCGGCCTGTCCACCAATGAGTGGAATCCGACGTGGGTACAGACTCCCGCTGGCTTGGCGCTGATGTTCGTTTCCAGCTTAAATGGCAGCGATGGCATCTATATGATCGACTTTGACAGCACCTGTGTTCCTGCTGTTGAAGTGCCAGAGGCTGCGGGCAGCGTCCTTTGCAACTACAGCGCCGCAGATCGCATCACAACAGGCATCGGCAGCGCTGAGGGGCTTGACAGCCGCTGGGCACCGGATTGGCGTCCTTTGCCATGACGCGCCTGCTGCTGCGCGCGGCGGGGCTACTCTCTGTCGTGTGCGCGGTGCTCATCGTCGGTGTGATAACAATTGGAAAAGTGCTGCCTGGCGTGGGGCAGCTTATCTATTTTTCAAGGTACAGCCAGCCGGGTGTAATACAACTTGGAGGTGAGCGTGGCAGTTTACAGGCGCTTGACCTCGCTACCGGCATCTCGACTCCGATTGTATCTCAGGGTGTGACAGGCTCATTTGCTCTTTCACCCGATAGCAGACAAATCACCTTGTACTGGGGTGGGGGTATCCCTCAGGTTTATGTGGTGAACGTGGACGGTTCTAATTTGCGCCGTATGGACAACACTGATCTGGTCATCGTTGGCTGGATGCCGGACAGCACACAAGTATTGACCAGCGATCTGATACGCGGGACAGTTCAGCGCATCAACGTCAACGATTTCAGCCGTGAAACCCTTACCCAATTTGAGAGTTTATGTGCCTTCGTGCTCTCGCCTGATGGACAGTACATGGCGTATCAGACGGTGCAGAGCTTTTCACCGCCGATGAATGCGCGCTTGTGTGCGGGCATTTCCATCAGTCGTCTGGACGGTGATGAATTGCACACCTACCTCTCCAACGTTCAGCAGATATTTGCCGTGTGGTCGCCCGACAGCCAGCAAATTGCCCTGCTCAACAACTTCGCACTGTATATCCTCCCCGACGTAACACAGGATACTTTACTTGAGGTGCGTGATGTCCGTATGTTCGTCCCGATTTCGACGCTGGCATGGTCGCAGGACAGCACGCGCGTCGCCTTTTCAGCAGACATCACCTTCGATATTTACGTTGTGCCTGTCCGTCCGCAGCTTGGGCAAGCGGTCAATTTGACACCGAATACGCCTTCGCAGGAATTCAATCCGGTGTGGCTGCCTTCGGGACACGAGCTGGTGTTCACCTCAACCCGTGATAGCCTGAATGGTGAAATCTATATCATGCGCGATGATGGCACTAACGTGCGTCGTCTCACCGTCAACCGCAACCGAGAGCAGGGCTTGGTGTGGCTGCCATGACAAGCATCGTTTTGAAATTTACTTTAGCTAGACTTTGCACATGACAATCTTTGCTCAAGGTGTTTCGGTGAGAGAAAACCATCAAAACCTGTCAGACTTTTCGAATATCGGCATGATCTCAAGATATTTGAAAAATCACCGTTGTTGTCTGAACTCACCGAAAAGTTCCTGTAAATATGATTGTTGAGATGTGCAAAGTCTAGCTCACACCTTGTTCACAAGTTCAGAGTGCGTAAGGTGAGTTCTTAAGTCGCATTTATGTCAGACCTCGATGGTACGCCAGAAGATTATACAATAAACGTAACTACTCAGGGGAATTGTATCGTATGAGAAGATAAAGCGTTACAATCGGGATATGGACGAATTAGCACGTAAT
>CALMZT010000607.1 GCA_937870805.1 uncultured Chloroflexota bacterium | reverse complement strand
GTGCTTCGGCGGGAAGTTGTACTTGCAAGATGCCATCATTGTTGATATGCGTCTTTAGCTTGATCGCTTCCATCGCAAAATCTCCTCACAGTCGTTGTTTGTATTGTACGCTGTTTCCTCACTCCTCTTGCAACCCCTCCATAATCTTTTCATACGCCTCGTTGATCTGCTGCATCCTGGCAGTCGCGTTGGGTGATCTGTTGAGGTCGGGATGATAGCGCCGTGCCAGCAGACGATAGGCTTTGCGCACGATCTCAAAGGTAGCGTCTTCGTCCACGCCGAGAATGGCGTAGTAAGTTTCTAAGGCTGCGGCAGTGACTTCAGGCTGTGGCTTTTCCTGATGTGCTTGTCGCCTGGCGGTGCTGTGGAAGCCCGCGACCTGCCAGTAACCCATGAAGTTCGGCGCGGTGGTGTTCAGCTTATCGCAGACAAGATGTTTCATATCCACTGTTGTGCCGAAGCGCACCTGTCGCTCAAAACCATAGCCGTCGAAATGTACGGGGAAGATGAAAATCTCGCTGCCGTAAATGTCGTAGGCGTAAACGCGATCTCCGTAGAGCGAATACAGCGCTGCTAACCAATCCTCTGCAATGTGGCGCTGACCGTCGCCGGGCAGCAAGCGGTCAGCCCACAGGATAAACAGTGTGTGGATGTTATTGGCGGTGTTGTCTGCCAGCGTTTGTTTGATCTCGTAAAGCGGGATTGAGCTTTCGATCAGGTGGATGCTGACCCGCTGACCCGACCACAAATCGAAGAGGATGATGTCGCCGCCATCATGTCGGAAACGAGCGACCACCCCTGCGCGCTGCAATTCCTCGACGAGGTACGCGCCTGCATTGTAGGTGACTGTGCGCATGGAAGCCATTTTAGCCGTTAGCCATTAGCGATTAGCTGATAGCTCTATTGTAGTACGTTTTTGTGAGTTTGTGGTATTTTTCACGTGACATTAAGGTGCAACTGCGATGTGAGCCTATGCGTATAAGAATAGAAGTTACGCAGTTGAGTTCATGGACAGTGGGTTTAAACCCACTGTTCGAGCACAGGTTATTGGTCAACTGCGTAAGTCCTAAAGAAGAAAAAACGGGAGTGCTTCCTTATGTGGAACAGTTATTGGACGTTTTTAGATTACCTTGAACTGCGGCGGCGTGTAGAACGGCGTGTAGGGGGCGGACTCTGGCTGTTTCTGCACATCGGCGCGTTCATTGCGGTAGTCGTCACGCTGCTGGCGCCGCGACCTTTCTACTGGATCAATAGCTATTTCATCGAACCCGGCGCGGGGCAGATCATGGCAATCTGGAGCTTGATCCTGGCGATACACGGCGTCTGGACATTTGCGCGCTCTGGGGCAGCAGCAGGCGCACGCAGTCGCGCCATCGAAACGGAGATGCGCGAACGTCTACGCAACGATGACACCTATCTCAGTGATAACCCCAAGGACTTGTTCCGATTACACGGACTGCTGGAAGATGATCTGCGCAGGCGTTCCAGCCCGACCTGGGTATTGACCATGTACAGCATCGCCAATGCACTGATGTGGATTCCCTGGGCGGTATTTAACGATGCGCGCGACTCGTTTCCGTGGCAAATGACGCCGATGACCGCCGTTTTCCTGCTGCTGCCGATGCTGGCTTTCAGTGTGTTCAGTCGTTCGCGGCGTGAAGGCAGGCTGCGTCAACAGATGGAAAACCTCAGCGACAATACTCAACCCCGCGAGGAGACTCCCAAGCAGAAACGGTTTGCTGAAAACGTACACATGCGCCTCACTGATGATGGTGAACTGGTGACGATTGAGGATGAGATGGATGCGCCGAAAAGTAAGCGGCGGTGAGAATGAGGCGAAGGGCAATTAACCCCTATCCCCCAACCCCTTTCCCCGCCAGCGGAGAAAGGGGAGAAAGATAGGAACCCCAGATTAGACTAGCTCATTCATGGCGCGCAGACGGTTTGTCAGCGTGCGCATCACCTGAAGCGCGAAGGTTGGCGTCTCCTGCACTAAAAACAGGAAACGCTTTTTATCGACCTGCACGATCTTGCAAGATGTCTTAGCAACGGCTTTAGCGCTGCGGGGTGAAGCGTCGATCAGCGCCATTTCGCCAAAGAAGCCGCCCGCGTAGACTGTTTCCAGGACACGTCCGTTGTGTAGAATATCGACTTCCCCTTCTTTGACGGCGAACATCGTGTCACCTGTTTTACCTTCCTCAAAGATGGTTTGTCCAGCCCCGTATTCGATAAAGTCTGTGAAATTTTTGAAGTAATCAATCGGCGTCATGCAATCAATTCCCCTGTTGTGTATGTTAACTACATGTTATAGAACGTTTAAGTGAAATAGATGTTAAGGCTGTGTGAAGATTTTTAGGTGTCATGCAAAAAGGGCGCACACGCAGGTGCGCCCCTGCGAGTACGCAAACACAGTGTCTATCATGTTTAACCCGAATTCAGGTTATTTAATGCGGCTATCCCGCCAGACACTAAAGTGTCCGGCTACCGAAGTACCACGTTCACTGAAGTGAACAGAAAAAGTGTTTCGGGTCGTGTTTTATCTCTTTATTCACTGATGTTACACAGGCTTATCTCGAACAAGGGGTTTAAACCCCTTGTTCACAGGTTCAGAGTGCGTCATGTCAGCTATTCATTTATCAAAGAGCGTAAAGACTGCTGTTACAGGGACGTTGTGCTAGTTTAAACGCACATGGGCTTCGTGCAGCCGCTGGTAGCGTCCGCTGCCGTAAATCAGGTCTTTGTGCCGACCCCGTTCGATAATCCGCCCTGCCTCTAAGACAAGAATAAGGTCAGCATGTTTAATCGTCGAGAGCCGATGGGCAATGACGATTGATGTTCTGCCCTTCATCAACTCGTTGAGGGCTTCCTGAATTTCGGCTTCCGTCTCAGTATCTACCGCTGACGTCGCTTCATCCAGAATCAGAATAGGCGCATCCTTCAGCACGGCGCGGGCGATGGCAAGCCGCTGCTTTTGCCCACCAGAAAGTTTCACGCCGCGCTCGCCGATTTGTGTGTCGTAGCCTTCAGGCAGTGCCATAATGAAGTCATGCGCCCGCGCCGCTTTTGACGCCCGAATAATCTCTTCATCGCTGGCGTTCAAATTGCCGTAGCGAATGTTGTCCATGATCGTGCCGTTAAACAGAAACACATCCTGCAATACCATGCTGATATTGCGGCGCAGCCCGCTGATGCACATGGTACGTACATCAATCCCGTCAATGGTGATGCTGCCGGAGGCGATGTCATAAAAACGCGGCAGCAGGCTGGCAATGGTCGTTTTCCCTGCGCCTGTTGTCCCTGCCAGCGCCAGCATTTGACCGGGTTTGACTTTAAAGGAAACATCGTTCACTGTTGGGACGTGTTCGTTGTATTCAAAGCAAACATTTTTGAACTCGACTTCTCCAACCAAACGCCCCGGATCAATGCGACCAGGAGTATCGTCCACGTCCGGTTGAATATCCAGCACCTCGACCACATGCTCGGCACCCGTGAGCGCGACATGGAGCATTTCGTTCATCTGCGTCAGGAGCGTGATCGGCTGGTAGAAAATACCCAGATAGAGCACAAACGCTACCAAATCTTCGACAGGCATTGTTCCGTTGAGCGCTGCCTGTCCACCGAACAAAACGACAATGACCAGCCCCGTTGAGGTGAGCAGTTCAATCGACGGGGAGAGAATTGCCTGCATTTTCAACCCGAACAATAACGTGCGCGTGGTATCAGATGACGCGACACTGATACGATCATGCTCACGCTGTTCCTGCGTGAAGAGTTGAATTTCTTTAATCCCCACCAGATTATCCTGAACCATGCCCGTTAATTTACCCAGTCGGTTCGAGGCGTCGCGCAGCGCCATGCGCATCCGTTTGCCCAGGAACAGGTTACTCAACAGCAGCAGCGGCATGGGCAGTAACGTCAGCAGCGCCAGCGTGGCGTTCAGGTTGAACAGGATGATGCCGACGCCAATCAACAGCAGAACGTTGACTGTCATGTCAGGAATATAATGCGCGAACAGCGGCTCGATGTCGCGTGTATCGGTGATGACCCGTTTCAGCAGTTCCCCCGTTTGATGCTCAGAGAAAAAACGGGCAGACAGCCGCTGCAAATGATCGTAAAGCGCGACGCGAAGGTCGTTGACAAAACTGTACGCCATGACGTGCGCAAGATAGGCATACAGATAGCGACAGATGGCGCGCACAATAAAGATCACCACCAGTCCCAGCCCCAGCACGATCACACGGTTCATCGCGTTATCGGGCGTTTCGACACGAATGATCTGGATGAGTTCACGGACAAGCCAGGGGTTCACCAGATTCATCGCGGTAATCCCCGCAGACGCGAGGACGACCACCAGCATGTACCAACGATAAGCATACAAATAGGGCAGCAGTTTACGGAGCGATTGCATGAATGAGAATCCTATGGGGACAGCTAACGAAAGAGGGCAATACAAAACCCGCGCATCACAGATGGTGCGATACTGTCATGATAACGGTATCAGATTAAAGCCTATTCTGCACGTTCCTTATCGCAGACCATCAGAGTCCATTTGCGAGGAAGTTGCTACGAGTTATTTGAGGGGTGTGCATTATTCTCTAATTTGTCTGTGAAAAGGGATTTTACCCCTATCCCCAGCCCTTTCCCCGTCGCTGCGCTTAGGGAGAAAGGGAGCAAGCCCAAAACGGCTGCCTTGAAGCCCTGCTCCAGATATGGGGAGGGATGTAGAGTGGGGTGTAGAGAGTTTTTGCGCGGGACGACACGTTGGTCGTCCCCTACGAGTTACGTCACCACTTTGAGCCAGCCGCCATCGACATAGTACGAAGAACCGACGCAGTAACTGGCTTTTGGTGAGCAGAGGAAAATGAAGAAGTTGGCGAGTTCTTCGGCGGTGGCAAAGCGTGCGATGGGCGCATGTTCCTTCGCAACGTCGCTGAGGAAATCCATCGCGGTTCTGCCTGTTCCTTCGGTGATCTTCTCGGCGTGGACTGTCCAGCCAGCAGTCATGATTAACCCCGGATTGATGGCATTGACACGAATGTTGAAGGGGATGAGTTCATTTGCCAGGCATTTTGAGAACATCACGAGCGCGGCTTTGGTGGTGTTGTAGATCGGTTCATGCCCCATCGGCTGTGTCGCGCAGATCGACGCATTGTTGAGGATCACGCCCCCGCCGCGCTGTTTCATCATGGGTGCGAGGCTGCGCGAGAGACGCACGGCTGCCATCACATGCAAATCCCAATAATACTGCCAGCGATCATCGGGCGCGTCGAGAATGGTTTCGTTTGTGCCTGTGCCCGCGTTGTTAATCAGGATGTCCGCGCCGCCGAAAGTGTTTTCAATCTGTGACACAAAGTCCGCAATGTCTTCAGGCTTGGTCACATCAACGTGCATTCCGAGGGCTGTGACACCATATTGGCGGGCGATTCGCTCGGCTTCGGCGGCAGTTCGTTCGCCGTTACGGGCGCATAAGGCAATGTGAACGCCTTCGCGTGCCAGTGCTTCGGCAACCGCTAAACCAATCCCTTCGCTGCCGCCTGTGATCGCCGCGACTTTGCCTTTGAGTTCTAAATCCATGATTGAAATTTCCTCATAAATACAGTTAACCGCCAAGACGCCAAGAACGCCAAGTTAAAACAAGAGAGACAAGACAAAAGGAAAGATTGAACCATCGAGACGCCGAGAGCACCGAGAGATATATGGAGTAGGCAATTGTTCGCGTTCAACCTCACCCCAACCCCTCTCCATTTTTAAAACGTTGGTGATAGAGGCGCTATCGACACATGGAGAGGGGCTTTAGACTCGCCTCGTTGGACATACTCGATAAGTCGAAATTAAATATCCACCCTTGTACGCACACCGTCTTTATTTAAACAGCTTAAGTAAAACTGACATTGCTGAAAACTGAAAACTGTTAACTGATGTTACGCAGGCTTAGCTCGAACAAGGGGTTTAAACCCCTTGTTCACAGGTTCACGGTGCGTAACGTCAGCTGTTAACTATTTACACCAATCGGTGGCGGTTAAGGCGAAAATTTTGGTCAGCGCGATCAGGTCTTCGATCATGACCCATTCGTCAGTGGCATGGGCGTTTGCGCCGCGTGGTCCGAGAATGACGCAGGGTGTTGGGCTGTACAAGTTGAAAATGTACACGTCGCAGGCAAATGGCGCACCGCGTATTTGCGGCGGCTGGCTGACGACTTGCTCATAGAGGCGGCTGACGGTCTGGACAAGCGGGTGATCGACAGGAATCTCGCTGCCCGGCAGAAAACGAATGACCTGCGTGATTTCCATTTCGCACTGCTGAATCACCGGCGTTTGTTCTGCAACCTGCTTGAGATAGCCAATCAAGTCGTTGTACAGGTCATCCAGCGTTGTGCCCGGATAGACTTCTGCCCAGACTTCGAGTTCGGCTTTGCTCGGCACGCTGTTGCCTGTGCCCGGTTCAAAATCGCCCGCGCTGATGCGGCTGAGCACGACGGGCAAGCCGGGCGTTGAGGTGTACAGCGGATGTGGAGTCAGGCGTTGGTTGCGCGCCTGCTCCCACTTTTCGATAGCGACGATCAGGTGTCCAATACCGTAAGCGGGGTTTATCAGCCCTGACGCGCCAAACGGCATTCCCGGCGACCCTTTGATGGTGATGTCCCACATGCCGCCGCCGCGATGGGCTGGCGAAACCATCATGCCATTCGGCTCAGGCACAATACACGCGCTGGCGTTATGCCCACGTAGCCGTGACGCCAGCGTGCCGTTCGAGCCGCCCATTTCTTCATCAACCACGCTTTCAACGTAGACATCGCCTTGCAGCCGCACGCCGAGTTCCTGCAAACAGCGCACCGCCATGATGCTGGCAGCCAACCCACCTTTCATATCATTTGAGCCGCGCCCGTAGAGTTTGTCGCCCTGCCGCACGGGACTGAACGGCGGAAAGCGTCCACCTTCTAAGCCCGCCACGACATCGACATGACTGGAAAACATCAGCGAACGCGCGTCTTTGGAGTGCGTGCCGCGCCAGATACCGACGACATTGGGGCGATTGCTGTAATCGCGCCCGTGCCAGTAAGCAGGATGCGCGGCGAAGCCCGCCACTTCTGACGGCTCAAAAATGTCCAGTTCCAGATTCATTCCACGCAGCGTGTCGGCGACGAACATCTGGCAATCTTTTTCCCATCCAGTCGGCACGCGCTGTTCACTCTGGAAGCGAATCAACGCCTCCGTCAATTGCAGCACCTCTTCGGCGTGTTCGCTGACCCACTGCTCTACCGCCGTGTGGAGATTGGTTTGGGCAACCACAGGTTATGACCTTTCATGCGTTGCAGACAACCCCTCTCCCCAACCCTCTCGCCCGCCATCGCTTCGCTTAGGGAGAGAGGGGGTAAAACAGAGATGTTCGTGTTTCCAAGTCCCTCTCTACGTAGTGGGGAGGGATTTAGGGAGGGGTGTCTTGTTAGAACTTCAGCGCGCCTTCCAACAGCCCCTTCATGTACCAGCGTTGGGCAAAGGCGAAGATGATAATGCCCGGCGTAATCACCATCACGTACACAGCAGCGATACGGGGCCACGCCCATGCACCCAAGCCGCCGAACGCGCTTGCCAGCACAACGGGCATGGTTCGTACTGATTGATCGTTCGTCAACGTAACCGCTAGCAGATACTCTCCCCACGCAGAGACGAAGTTCACGATGACCAGCACGACAATACCATTTTTAACCAACGGAACCATCACCATCCAGAAGGTCTTCCATGTGCTAGCGCCGTCAATGCGCGCGGCGTCGCCAATTTCGGGTGAAATTTGCTCGAACATCCCACGCATAAGCAGGGTACTGATCGCTAAATTCAGCGTGACATAGGGCAAAATGAGTCCCGGCAGCGTGTTAATCAAGCCAAGCTCACCCTGGATCTCGAAAATGGCGATCACCGAGATGAGGCGCGAGGGGAAAAAGAGTGATCCGACCAGCAGCCCGGCGAACAGAAACTTTCCCGGCACTTTAAGATGGACTAAGGCGTAACCAGCCGGGACAGCGCACATCACCGTCAACACGATAGTTGACAGCGTGACCACAATGCTGTTGCCCATGTTCCAGATCAGCGTGGGGATAGCGGTAAAGACATAGCTGTAATGCGAGAAATCCCATGAGGTCGGCCAAAAAGTCCCGGTGTAAGCGTCGGGCAGCGTTTTAAACGATAACAACAACACCCATAACAGCGGCAGGATGACGATCAGGCAGAAAATAATCAGCGTCCCATGAAGCAAAACGGTGCTCATACGCAAACGAGGTCTGCGCGGCGTGCTTGTTTTTACATTCACCGCAGCGCGTTGTTGGACAGCATCCATAAGTCCCTCTCTTAATCCTGATTGCGGAAAACGTAGAACAGTCCGGCGACCACGACGAGCATCGCGCCCGCGCCAATCCAACCAATGGCAGCCGCGTATGCCTGGAACCAGTCGCCAAGCTGGAAGGCGAGATGCCACATATAGACTGTCCAGGTATAAGTCGGTAGGGCTTGATTGAAGCCACCCATAATCAGATACTCGTCAATCACCGCCATTGCTGAGCCAAAGCGCAACACGACCAGCACCAGCATAATAGGTCGCAAGCGTGGCAGCGTGACGTGCCAGAACATACTCCATTCGTTCGCGCCATCGACCTTCGCGGCATCGAACAACTCATAGGGAATCGACGCCAGCCCCGCAAGGAAGAAAATGGTGTGATAGCCTAAGCCCCACCAGATTTCCATGAGCGCGATGGCGGGAATCGCCAGCGGTGTATTGCCTAACCACTGCGGTGCGTTGCGAAAGTTATAGACTTGCAGCACATCTACCAGAAAGCGATTGATGGGACCAATCTCAAAATCGTACATCCACTTCCACAGGACAAAAATCATGGGTCCGGGAATGACCGCAGGTATCAGCAGAATGATTTTATAGATACTGGCGATACGGGGACTCTTAACACGGTCAAGCAGGATTGCCAGAAATAAGGGGATAAAAATCGTGCTTGGCAGGAACAACAGGGTGAAGTATGCGGCACGCAGCAAGCCTTGATACATCAGTTGGTCGCCAAAAGCGTTGACGTAGTTGTCAAAGCCTACGAATTTGACCGGGTCGCGCCGCGGATAGTGATAATCTGTGAAGCTGAT
>CALMZT010000606.1 GCA_937870805.1 uncultured Chloroflexota bacterium | reverse complement strand
AAGTGGAGCAGCATCGGTCTTGTTTTGATACTGCTTGCCGCCTGTATCCCGGACTATGCGACACCCACTGCACCCGTTGAGCAAGATTCGCCACAAGGTGCACGCCTGAATTCTGATTTTCCTGGCGTGATTTATGGCGTCGAAGCGTCGCAGGACGGCTATGTGCTAAACGACAGTCGTGTGTGTCTGGCGATGCGCGGCGATGCCTTCTGGCAGCGTGGCAATGTGTGGAACAGCCCCGACGACCTGCCGCGCATGGAAATTCAACTCAATGACCAGCCCGTCGCGCAGCTTCAGTTTGCCATGATTCCGCCAGTGATTACCATTTCAGATGGACGCGGCGGCACAGCAGGTTCAACGCCTTCAGGTTATACCTACTGCTTTACAACAGGTGATCTACCGTCTGGTCGTTATCTTGTTGATGTGGTGGCGACGACGGCGGCGGGCTTCACCTATCAATATACGTGGGATTTGATTGTGCCCTGAATGAAAAACCCCCTCACGTATGAGGGGGCTGTGCTAAAATCAAACTTAGCAAATATGTACTAAGGTCTTCTGGTCAGCATACGCCCGATGGCGATCAAAATCACTGCGCCGATGGTGGCGACGACAAGATTGATGATCACGGCGGTAATGCCCCCGTCAGGACGACCAATCCCCAACAAGTTGAGAATGAAGCCGCCCACCACTGCGCCGATGAGTCCCAAAATCAAATCGTTGATAAAGGGACGATCTTTTTCGCCTACCAGTTGACGAGCCAAACCCCCCGCAATCGCGCCGACGATGATCCAGCCGAGGCAGATGAAAGGCGACGCAAGAATCCCGCTAATTGTACTCCCGATATCCATGTAAGCCTCCTAGGATGAGTTAGCAATACTCTATGTTATACACCATTTTATAAATAATGCGAATGAATCTGCAAGCAATCTGCTTACGTTACAAAACCGTGCAGCCTGCACCGCAAAAAAGGCATTTTAAAGGGCGCGCCTTTTGTGTACAATATCACACACTTGGAGAGGTGCCAGAGTGGTTGAATGGGTCCGTCTCGAAAACTGATATAGTCGCAAGGCTATCGAGGGTTCGAATCCCTCCCTCTCCGCAGTCGTATAGAAAACCGATGAAGCAGATTTCATCGGTTTTCTTTTGTTTTACGGCAAGCTGTAGGTGCTGAAGAAGTCCCACATGATCTGGCTGGCGTTGGGAGCTTTGGGATCACTCAATGGAAGAATGCCTGTGCCGCCACTCCACATATGCCACATTCCATCCACGATGTAACGTTGCAGCAGCAGTTCACCATTGTATTCATAATCCTCTACTGTATACGAATACCCACCTTCTACCTGTGCGGTTTCAGTGTGTGTGGGTTGAGCGATGACACTATCATTGTCAGTATCATCGTCAGCGTAGTCATTGGTCTGCGCAAACTGTTCCACCGTATCGTTGGCATTCTCTGGAACGACAATCGTATCCGCTGTCCCGTGAAAGATGAGCACAGGGATAGTCTGGCTTGCGGCTCCGGCACATTGATAAGCGTTAGTTCCTGCAACATCTGGCGGCACCTGACTCCCGCTTAA
>CALMZT010000605.1 GCA_937870805.1 uncultured Chloroflexota bacterium | reverse complement strand
GGCTTTGCCCGCAAGGTGCGCGGCATGCTGCAATATCTCGGCGTCAACAACGGCGACATGTCCAAAGGTGTGCTGCGCATGGAGCCAAACATCAGCGTCATGCACAAGGACGACAAAGAGTTCCGCACGCGCACCGAAGTCAAAAACCTCAACAGCATTCGCAGCGTCTTCCGCTCCATCAAGTACGAAGTCGAACGCCAGATCAAAGCGCACACCAGCGGCGAAGGTGTCAAGCAGGCGACGATGGGCTGGGACGAAAACAAACAGCGCACCGTCGTCCAGCGCTACCAGGAACGTGCCGACGAGTACCGCTACTTCCCTGCACCCGCCCCGCCCGTAGTGGAAATGACGCCCGCCTACGTGGACAACGTGCGCGCGCATCTGCCTGAACTGCCCAATGCCAAGCGCGCGCGTTTCGTGCAGGTGCTCGGCTTAAGCAGCTACGACGCGGGCGTGCTTGTCGCGGAGCAATCCGTAGCACATTACTACGAGCAAGTGTTAGCGGCGGGCGCAGAACCGAAATCGGCGGCGAATTGGATGATTAGCAGCCTATTCGCCGTGATGAACAAAGCAGGCTTCGAGCGTGAAAACATCGCAGACATCAAAATCACGCCGCAGCACCTCGCTGCCCTCACCAGACTGGTGGACAGCGGCACGCTCAACAAGGGCACAGGTGTCAGCGTACTGGAAACGATGTGGGAAACCGGCGACTCGCCGGACAAGATCGTCGCCGACAAAGGCTTGGCGCAGGTCAGCGACAAGAGCGCGATTGAAACGGTGATTGCTGGCGTGCTCAATGAAAACGCCGACATGGTGCGCGATTATCTTAGCGGCAAGGACAAACTGTTCATGGCGCTCGTCGGTGCAGTGATGAAAGCGATGAAGGGCAAAGGTAACGCCCAAATCGTGCGCGACGTGTTGACCGAACAACTCGACGCCATGCGCAGCAAGTAGCTTACCTGAATGAGCAAACGTGAGAAACTGCGCCGCAAACTGCGTAACAACCCTACCGACGCAACAATGGAAGAAGTGGAAACGCTCCTTTCTCGCTTCGATTTCAAACTTGCACGTATCAGCGGCAGCCACTACATTTATGAGTATGAACAAGGCGATGTGTGGAAACAACTCATCGTGCCGCTTCATGGGCGTAAAGTAAAAAAGATTTACGTCAAGAAAGTTGTTGGGACGATTGATGAGCTATTCCCTGAAGAAGTAGAGGATGGCGAAGAAGACAATGAATAGGACACTTGAAGATTATCTTGCGTTGCCCTATACCATTGAAATCATTCCCGATGACGGCGCATGGTTTGTACAAATCAAAGAGCTTCCCGGTTGCATGACTGAAGTCGATGAGTGGGATGAGATTCGTCCCGCAATTATGGATGCGATGCGTCTGTGGCTGGGATTGGCATTGGAACGCGGGCGACCCATCCCAGAACCAGTGGGGATTGTCCGCTGAAGAGTAACGCTCAAAGCGTTTATGACACCGTGAAAGGACATCGCCATACGTATTCTCTTCACCTTCGCAGGCGGCAGCGGTCACTTCAACCCACTTGTCCCCATTGCCCGCGCCGCCCAGGCTGCGGGGCATATCATCGCCTTCGTAGGTCATCACGATCTCGTTCCGGCGATTGAATCGACAGGTTTCACTGCCTTTGCGACGGGAACACCCAGCAGCGGCGTGCCAGAGAGAATCCCACTGCGCAAAGTCGATACTGAGCGCGAAGATCGTGACCTGCGCGATGGCTTTGCTGATCGGTTGGCACGCAGTCGTGCCGCAGAGATCCTTGCGCTGTGCGCCAATTGGCAGCCCGATCTCATCGTATGCGATGAGGTAGACTTCGGCGCTATAGTCGCAGCCGAACGGCTTGAGCTTCCCTATGCCACTGTGCTTGTCATCTTAGAGGGTTCTTTCGTGCGGATTGGGCTTATCAGCGAACCCTTGAACAAGCTGCGTGCCGAACACGGACTGCCACCTGATCCCGAACTCACGATGCTCACCCGCTATCTCGTCCTGTCGCCTGCCCCGCCCAGCTACCGCAACCCGGCATTCCCACTGCCTGCCACAGCGCACTCAATCCATCCCCTCCCGCCTGCTTCCACAATGGATGATGCCTTGCCATCATGGGTGTCGCAAATGCCCGACGCGCCGACGATCTACTTTACGCTTGGGACGGTATTCCATCTAGAGTCGGGCGATCTGTTCTCACGGGTGCTCACGGGACTGCATGACCTGCCCATCAATGTCATCGCCACCACCGGACGCGAAATCGACCCGGCGGAGTTCGGACCACAGCCCGCCCACATCCACATCGAGCGCTACATCCCACAGGCGTTGATACTGCCTCGCTGTCACGCAGCAGTTACGCATGGTGGCTCAGGCAGCGTGATCGGCGCGCTGGCGCATGGTTTACCGATGGTGCTGATTCCGATAGGTGCAGACCAACCACAGAACGCAGCGCGCTGTGAGGCGCTCGGTGTTGCACGGGTACTCGATGCTGTAGACGCCACGCCGGACACCATTCGTGAGGCGGTCACGACAGTTCTGCAAGACCTATCCTATCGACAGGCTGCCGAACGCCTGAGAGATGAAATCGCCGCCCTGTCGCCGCCTGCCCACGCTGTCAAGCTGCTTGAACGGCTTGCGACAGAGAAACGCCCACTATAGCATGAATGAGCAAAGAGCAGCGCCGCCGTTTTGGCAAGCATAAAAAAATGTGGCAGATGGCGAGGCTGGTGGCGCCATTCTGGGATACCCTGTGGCGCAGCGCGTGCCTGTGAGCGCCGCCATGATGGCGGAAATAGCCGCTTTTATGTCAAAGTGGCGGAAAAACACACCCTCGGTACTATGGAGCATAACATACAACGCACCGCATTTGCGTTCCTTTTGACACTTTAATGCGCCATGTAATGTAGGGGACGGTCTGGTATAATAAAATGACGATCACCTGAATCTTCAGAGAGGTTTCGTTATGATGAACCCCGAACTCAATAACGCTCTACAAGAGCTTCAAATGCAAATTGATGACACTGAGGACATGCCTGAACACACGCGCGAATTAGTGCAGGGTTTGA
>CALMZT010000604.1 GCA_937870805.1 uncultured Chloroflexota bacterium | reverse complement strand
CGCCGGGTCGATCACCATCTCCGACGGACGACCCATCGCCTCGGCTACCTTGAGCGTGTCCGCGTACTGGACGAAACGGACGATCCGGCCGCCTGTGAGCTCGAACAGGTGCGCGAACTCCGCCCGCATGGACCTGCCGGTGCTCCGGTAGGTTCCCTCGTAGAAGCCCAGCGCCACCACGAAAAGCAGCGTGACGAGGATGCTGACGCCGCCAAAGCGCAGCGCCCGCCCGCGCAGCAGTTCCTGCGCCTGCGTTGGCGCAAGCACCGCCCAGGCGATCAACGCCAGCGCCGCGAACGCCAGCGCGCCCCAACCGACGACGCCAAAGGTCGGCTCGGTCAAGCGCACCAGGACAGCGACGACGATGCCCACCCCCGCCAGTCCTAGCATGATATTCGGGGGAATAAAGGGTTCGTTCTCCGTCGTGATCGGAGTGTCCGTGTTCGGATTCGGATTCAAGGTCATCGGTTAAGCCCTCCAGCGCCGCGTCTCAACGATACGTGTCGTGATAAACAGCGCCGCGATGATGAGAAACACAAAATAGAGAATGTCCTCTGCGCGAATGACGCCGACGAACATTGTAGAGTTGTAATGTGCGGTCAAGCCCAGTTCGCGCACGGCGTTAGCTAGATTTTCGGTAAGCTGTGGGTTTTCGCTGAACGACAGGCTGCTGACGAACTGTGCCGCCAGATCAGCGAGGTACAGAATCAACACTGTTGCCGCGCCGAGGAACGCCGCCACGATCTGATCTTCCGTGACCGCTGACCACACCATCGAGATTGCCAGCACCGCGCCGCCATAGAGCCACGCGCCAAGATACACGCCTACCGCACGCCCGTGATCGGGGATACCGATGGCATTGAGGATGAGATAGTAGACCAGTGTGAGCGCCAGCACGACGGTATAGTATGTCCACACCGCGAGGAATTTGCCGATGATGAACGTGGATTCGCTCATCGGCAGCGTCATCAGCACTTCCAGCGTCCCTTCACGTGTTTCTTCCGCCAGCAGACGCATCGTTAACAGCGGACCGACGAGGAACAGCAGGAATGTCAGCAGGCTGGGGATAAAGTTCAGGTTATCCGCCGGCGCGCGCTGGTTCATCTGCGATACGTTGCTGGTAAAAATCAGCCCGAACAGCAGCAGCAGCGCAAAGGCGACTGCATAGGCAACGGGCGAACGGAAATACAAGCCGAGTTCACGTTTGTAGACCGCCCAAATCTGCCCAAGCGCCGATGTACTGGATGCTTGTCGCACTTCTTGTACAGTTTCACTACTCATGAGTGCTGCCCTCCTCAGTTTCAGAGATGACACTGACTGCATTCTCGTCTGCGATATGCTTGACTTTTTCCTCTTCTTCCTCTGGCGTCGCCGTTTGGCGCGTCAGTTCGAGAAAGATTTCTTCGAGGTTCACTGCCAGCGGACGCAGTTCGATCAAGCGCCAGTTGTTTTGCACGATCACCTGCGCAATCTGTGGACGTGGATCAACACTGACATCACGCGGGGTAACGACAATGCCTTCAACCGTCTGTTCGACATGCGCTACAGTGGGGATACTACGCAGCGCTTCCATGACAGTTTCCGTTGGAGCTTCGGTACGCACCAGAATACGCCCACCACGTTCCAGTTCAGCGCGCAGTTGTGCGGGTGAACCTTCAGCCACAATCGTCCCCTGATTGATAATCACGAGGTTGTCGCAAACCTGTTCGGCTTCCGACAAAATGTGTGTGCTGAACAATACCGTGTGTGCTTCTCGTAGTTGGCGCACGACATCACGGATTTCCAACACCTGAATCGGGTCGAGACCGATAGTCGGTTCGTCCAGAATCAGCACTTCCGGGTCATGCAGCAGCGCTTGTGCCAAACCGACACGCTGGCGCATACCCTTGGACAGCGTGCGGATGCGGCTGTTGGCGCGGCTGGTCAAGCCGACACGCTCCAGCACTTCCGCAGCTTTTTGGCGTGTACCGTTGACGCCGCGAATCTCGCCCATGTATTGCAGGTAGCCGCGCGCCGTCATGTCGCGGTACAGCGGCACGCTTTCAGGTAAATAACCCACGCGCTTGCGCACTTCCATGCTCTGCTCGAATACATCATAGCCTGCGACAATCGCTTTGCCCGCTGTCGGCGGCATGAAGCCTGTGAGCATTCGCATGGTCGTGGTTTTGCCCGCGCCGTTGGGTCCCAAAAAGCCGGTGACCTGTCCCGTCTTTGCGACAAAGGAGATACCCTTTACCGCCGTCACTTCCCCATATTTCTTGACTAAATTCTGCACTTCGATCATAGGTTTTTGTCTTTCTAGCGGCGAATTTACAAAAAACTAAGCGCGAAGTATTAGAAAATATTTCTATTTTCTAATGCTCACCTTAGAAATCCGCAGCATTATAGCGGTATTTATAGTTAGAAGGCAGTTCAAGTTGTGTCGTAAATTGTAAAAAGAGTGTTAACTGAGTAGAGGTTGTAGAAATAAAAAGGGCGACTCATCACTTAGTCGCCCTGCTGTCAACAAATTACTGATGTAGGTTGGTTCAAGCGTACAAGTGGTGCAACCTGCCCTCTGAACAAGGGGATTATGCTCTTTAACGAAATCATACGGAGTACGGGATTCGTAGGAGCGCACCTGCGTGTGCGCCCGACGAAGGGAAATATCCATCCTTTATCTCCGTCTTTAATATTTAAACTGCATAATCCTTTACTCGCACTGGTTCTACCCTTGAGCCAAAGGGTTTAATCGTCAACTTCCAGGCTGACTTCTACTTCCCCTTCAGTGACAGCGCCGTAAGAGTGGAAGATGAGCAGCATATAGGTGCCATCTTCAGGCGCTTCAAAGTCCACGATTGCGGCGTTGTAGTCTCCTCCTGAGAAATCCCGATCATCATTGGCGGCTAAACCACTTTCATTGGGTCCAATCAGGGCAATCAACGGGTCTGTGCCTTCACTGCTCTCCACGGTGATATTGATGAGCTGCCCTTCTTCCGCTTCAAAGTCATAAGCATAGAAGAAGCCTTCTTCCATCACGAACTGGTCACTATCGCCAGCATCCAAAGTAGCCGTTTCTATGTCCTCACCGCCCACAAACAACTGTGCATAGGTGAAGAGATCATCGGCAGCCGCTGCCTGATCGTCTATAGCCAGTTCGACAACGGCGCGGCGATAGTAGGCGCGTGTATAGGTCTCATCCAGATC